>JBJSXO010000316.1:0-4324 GCA_046086425.1 Actinomycetota bacterium
GTCCGAAGCGCAGGATCGTGGCCGGGTCGGCCAGGTCACGGCGGGTCGCGGTGTCCGCCATCGCCAGGTGGTTCCGCACCATCCACGCCACCACGTCGACCGCATGGGCCTCCAAGCCGATGCGGGCGGCAAAGTCCGCCGCGCGCCCTGCACCCACCTCAGAGTGGTCACCCGGCGCGCCCTTGGCGATGTCGTGGGTGAGGATCCCGAACAGGAGCAGCTCCGGTCGGCACCGTCGCGCGACGTCGCTCTCCACCCCGGTGCCGTCGAGCAGCGCATCCCCTTCGACCACGGCCTCAAGGAGATGCCGGTCGACCGTGAAGCGGTGGTACGCGTTGCGCTGCGGTCGGGCGCGCACGTGGGCCCATTCGGGGAGCAGCCGCACGAGCGCGCCGACGTGGTCGAGGGACTCGAACACGGGCACGAGTGCGCGCCCCGACCGCAACAGTCGGAAAAACGCGTCACGGTCCTCAACACCCCACGAGACGTCGCCGTCGACGTCCCCGAGCCGAGCGAGGGTCGCGCGGTCGATCGCGGCACCCCGCTCCGCGGCGGCCGCCGCGACCCGCAGCGTCGCGGTCAGGGTCAGCGGCTCGTCGGCGAGGAGCGCCACCCGCGTGTCGCGCAGCACCACACCCGGGGCGAGCGGCACGTCACGAGCTGCGATCCGCCCCCGCGGTCCCGTGGTCGCGGACTCGGTGCGCGACCACACCTCCCTGCTGAGCCAGCCGACCGTGCGCGCCGCGTCGGCGAGGCTCCGCAGCATGGCGTCGGCATCATCCATCCCGAGGAGCCGGGCGACGGCGTCCTGCTCCTGGAGCGTGAGCTGGTCGGACCGCCCGCCGGTGACCCGGTGCAGCGCCACCCGCACGTCCAGGATGCGCGCGTTGGCGACCTCGAGCTCGGCGACGTCGTCGGGCGCGAGCACGCCGGCGTCCACCAGCCCGGCCAGCCCGCCGTGCGCCGACACGGCCCAGCCCGCCCAGGCGAGGGCGTGCAGGTCGCGCAGGCCCCCTGCGCCCTCCTTCACGTTGGGCTCGAGCATCTCGGCCACGGCCCCCGGGCGCTCGTAGCGCGCGTTCGCCGCCGCGGCCAGGGCCCCCACGACCCGAGACCGTCGCTGCGCGGCAAGCGCGCGCGCCTTGTCTTGCAGATCGAGCGCGAAGGCGCGGTCCCCGGCGACGACCCGGATGTCGAGCAGCGCCGTGAGCGCGTCGAGGTCGCCGTCCGCGAGGTGCAGCGACTCCTTCGGGGTGCGGGTGGCCTGCCCGAGGGTGCAGCCCGCGTCCCAGAACGGGTACCAGAGGGTGCGGGCGGCCGCCTCTGCGCTCCGTCCCCGCGCGCCTCCGGCGTGGATGAGCGCAATGTCGAGGTCGGAGCCCGGGCACAGCTCGCGCCGGGCGTAGGAGCCCTGGGCGATCACCGCCCATCTGCCCTTCAGGGCCAGGTCGGTGGCGGTGTCCACCAGCACCGCGTCGCACACGTCGGAGAGGGCGGCGCCGAACGCCGCACCCCCAAGACGCGTGTCCGCGACGACCCGCTGGCGCTCGGTGCGCAAGCGGGTCGCCGCGTCCACGCCGGTTCGACTCAGTGCGGTGCGCGGGAACGGGTCAGAGTGCTTCCGAGCCCGCTTCGCCGGTGCGGATCCGGTACACGGACTCGACGGGCACGACCCAGACCTTGCCGTCACCGATCTTGCCGGTGCGGGCGGTCTCGATCAGCGCCTGGGTCACCCGCTCGGTGTCGGCGTCGTCGACGAGCACCTCGATGCGCACCTTCGGGACGAAGTCGATCGTGTACTCCGCTCCCCGGTACACCTCGGTGTGCCCTCGCTGACGACCGAAGCCCTGGACGTCCGACACCGTAATCCCCTGCACGCCCAGGTCCTTGAGGGCGTCCTTGACGTCGTCGAGCTTGAACGGCTTGATGATGCCGACGATCAGCTTCACTTCGCTCCTTTCCAGACCCGTCGTCAGACCCGGTCGTAGGCGTAGGCGGTCTCGGAATGCTCGTTGAGGTCGAGCCCCGACTCCTCTTCCTCGGCGTCCACCCGGATCCCACCGGGCAGCTCCTTCTTCAGCACGACCAGGATGGCGCCGGTGACGACGAACGAGAACGCCATCACCGCCACCGCAGCCAGCACCTGGTCACCGAGCAAGCCCCATCCCCCACCGTAGAACACGCCGTCGCGTCCGGCCGAGTTGATGGCCGTGTCGGCGAACAGGCCGAGCAGGAGCGTCCCGATGAGCCCGCCCACCAGGTGCACGCCGACCACGTCGAGCGAGTCGTCGTACCGGAAGCGCATCTTCAGGCTCACTGCGAGCATGCAGATCGCTCCGGCCGCGGCACCGATGTAGAGGGAGTTCATCGAGCCGACGAACCCGGCGCAGGGGGTGATCGCCACCAGCCCGGCGACGGCCCCCGACGCGGCGCCCAGCGTGGTCGCGTGCCCGCTGCGGAGCTTCTCCACCACCAGCCAGGCCAGCATGCCGGCGGCGGCGGCGAAGTGGGTGTTGACGAGCGCCTGCACGGCGATCTCGTTGCCCGCCAGTGCCGAGCCCGCGTTGAACCCGAACCAGCCGAACCAGAGGATCCCGGTCCCGATGAGGGTCAAGGGCAACGAGTGCGGCGGCATCGGGTGCTGCGGCCAGCCTCGCCGGCGCCCGAGGACGAGCACTGCGGCGAGGGCGGCGATGCCGGCGTTGATGTGCACGACCGCCCCGCCCGCGAAGTCGAGCGCGCCGGTCTTGAACAGCCAGCCCTCGGGCGAGAACACCCAGTGCGCAACCGGTGAGTACACGATCACGGCCCAGATCCCGATGAACCATACCCAGGCCTTGAACCGCATGCGGTCGGCGATCGCCCCGGTGATCAGCGCCGGGGTGATGATGGCGAACATCATCTGGTAGCCGCTGAACAACAGCGGCGGCACGGAGAGCTCGGAGAACCCGGACGGCAGCCTCGTGGCGGCGTCCTTGAAGAACGCGAAGTCGAGGTTGCCCACGAGCGGGCCTGTGCCACCGAAGGCGAGCGAGTAGCAGACCACCGCCCAGAGCACGCTCACGATGCCCAGCGCGAAGAAGTTCTGCATCAACATGCCGAGCACGTTCTTGGCCCGGACCATCCCGCCGTAGAACAGCGCAAGGCCGGGCGTCATGAACATGACCAGCCCGGCCGAGATCAGGACCCAGGCGACGTTCCCTGCGTCGTACTTCCCCACCTCTCCTCCTGTCTCGCCCGCACGTGGTTTCGCCCGTGCAGGCAGTCGGTCCCCGTCAGGTGCCGATCAGGATGGGGCACCGGGGTTGCCCGACGGTTGCCGGAGTGTTTCCGGCGTGTGAATGACGAACTGGCCGTCGCATGTCGGGGGCGGGACGCAGCCCGGGACGCAGCCCCGGAGGCAGCCCCGGACGCGACGGGCGGCGGGCACCCGTGCGTGCCCGCCGCCCGCCCTCGCCCGGGGGGAGGGAGAGACCCGGAATCGAACCGGAACCGGATCCGAACCGCTGCTCGTCGGCTACCGGCCGATGGTGGGATCGGGAGTGGTGCCCGCGCTGACGAGCACCTTGTCGTCGGCGGGGTCCAGGCCCACGACGTCGATCTCCCGGATCTGCAGATTGTCGTAGGCGAGGACCCCCATCTCGGGGCGGTCCAGGCCCGCGACCTCGTCGGCCTCCTCCGAGCGGATCCCACCCTTGGTGAGCGCGTTCTGGATCCGGAAGAAGGCCCAGGCGATGCCGCCCATGACCACGATGATCGTGAGGCAGCCGATGGCCTGCGACGCCAGCTGACCGAAGCCCAGGCTGCCGAAGGAGCCGGAGCCGAAGAGCTTGCCGCTGCCGTAGAGGATCCCGGTCACCCCGGTGCCCTCGGTGGACGAGCTGTTCGCCGCAGTGGTGGCGTTCCAGAGCCCGCCGTAGCGACCGTCGGCGAAGATACCCACGCAGAGCACGCCGAAGACGCCCCCGACGCCGTGGACCGAGATGGCGCCCACCGGGTCGTCGATGCCCTTGCGCTCCCAGAAGAAGATCGACTCGATGACGATCACCGCAGCGATGATCCCGATCACCGCCGCCGCCCAGGGCTGCACGAAGGCACACGGGGCGGTGATCGCCGCCAGCCCGGCGAGCATGCCGTTGGCCATCATCCCGGGGTCGGGCTTCTTCAAGCGGACCTGGGCCCACACCATGCCGATCACGGCACCGAACGCCCCGGCGATCGCGGTGTTCACCGCCACGACCGCGAACCGGATGTCGGTCGCGGCAAACGTCGACGCAGCGTTGAAGCCGAACCAGCCGAACAGCAGGATGAACGTGCCGAGCAT
>JBJSXO010000317.1:0-3859 GCA_046086425.1 Actinomycetota bacterium
ATCTCCCACAACGCACGTAGATTTCGACCTTTCCTCACCGGCACTCTGCGACTGATGGTGTAGGCGTGTTGGGAACGCGCCACCGCCGCCCGGAGGCGGCGGTGGCGTAGCGCATCACCGGAGGCCCGGCCGACGCCACGGGCGGGGCTCGAGATCAGGTACGGAGCCGAGGCCTTGGCGGGACCTCGAGCCCTACTGGTCGGGGACTCGTGCCCGTCGCGGACGCCGACCGGCGCTGATGCCGTCCGGTGGGGTCTCCTCACACATCGCGTCCCCCTTTCGGGATTCGCTTCCTCGTACATCTTCACCGTACGCCCGCGCGGTCCGGGTGAACAGGGGACAAGGTCCCACGTCAGGCGGTGTCAGGCAGTGTCGGTGGTGCCGTGGTCGAGCGCGGCAAAGCGCGCGTGGAGCCGCGACCGGATCTCGTCGGTGTCGTACTCCTGCCATCGACGTCGGTGGCGGCGGCGCCGTTCCACGACGACGGTCGAGCCCACGGCGATTGCGGCGACCGCGCCGAGGCCGACCCACTTCCACGCGCGCGACTTCACGCCCCCACGCTACCGACCCCACCGCACTGGAGTTTCGGCGCGCCGGGTGACGAACCCATTCTCGCTACGCTCCGATCCGTGATCCCGACGATGACCGCGCGCGAGGCGGTCGAGCACGCGCACACCGGCGACGTCTGGCTGTTCCGGGGTCCCAGTCCGGCCGACAAGGCGATCCGGCTGCTCACCAACGCGCCGGTGAACCATGTCGCCATGGTCGTCGCGCTCGACGATCTCCCCCCGCTGCTGTGGCACACCGAGCTCGGGCAGAGCCTGCCCAGCGTGTGGACCGGCGAGCACCACCGGGGCGCGCAGTTGCACCGGCTCGACGACGCGCTCGCCGTCTGGACGGGGAAGTACCGGCAACGGGCCTGGGTACGCCACTTCGACGGCGAGATCACCGGCGACATGGAGGACGCCCTCCTGCGCGTGATCGCGGAGTACGAGGGGCGCGGCTTTCCGCGGACCCGCACGCTCGCAGGGAAGTGGCTGGCCGGTCGGCTCAAGCGCGAGGCGTCGGAGGAGGCCGTGTACTGCGCCGAGCTGTTGGCGATCACCTACACGCGCATGGGGCTGCTCGAGCCCCGCCGCCCCGCCAACTGGTTCGACCCGGGTCGGTTCTGGAGCGGTGACCGCCTCGAGCTGGGCCATGGCGCCAGCCTCGGTCCCGAGATCGCCGTGCTGGTCGACCCGTCCCCGTAGCGGTCCCGCGTCCTTCTCCCAGGTCCTAGTCTCCGGGCATGCCCACGCTGATCCTCCTGCGCCACGGCCAGAGCGAGTGGAACCTGGCCAACCGCTTCACCGGCTGGGTCGACGTGGACCTCACCGACCAGGGGGTGGCCGAGGCGGAGGAGGCCGGCCGGCTCCTCGTGGAGGAGGCGCTCGCCCCCGACGTCGTCCACACCTCGCTCCAGAAGCGGGCCATCCGCACCGCCGAGCTCGCGCTGCGGGCCCTGGACCGGCAGTGGATCGCGGTGCGGCGCTCGTGGCGGCTCAACGAGCGCCACTACGGCGCACTGCAGGGTCTCGACAAGAAGGAGACCACCGAACGCCATGGCGCCGAGCAGGTGCTGGTCTGGCGGCGCGCCTACGCGACCCCGCCGCCACCGCTCGAGGGTGCGGCACTCGCCGAGCAGGCCCACTACCCCCGTTACGCACACCTTCCCCCGGACCTCCTCCCGGCCACGGAGTGCCTCGCCGACGTCGTCGACCGCATGCTCCCGTACTGGTACGACGCGATCGTCCCCGACCTCGTGGCGGGCAACGTGGTCCTGGTCGCCGCCCACGGCAACTCGCTCCGGGCCCTGGTGAAGCACCTCGACGGGATCGCCGACGACGAGATCGTCGGGCTGAACATCCCCACCGGGATCCCGCTCGTGTACGACCTCGACGACCACCTGCGGGCGCGTGGGTCGCGCTACCTGGGCGATCCCGAGGCCGCCCGAGCCGCCGCCGAGGCCGTCGCGAAGCAGGCGGGCTGAGGGGCCGCGAAATTCTGGCACTCTGGTGGCACCGGAACACCATCACCGCGCCACAGCCATGTCTGGAGGACCGCAATGACGATCACCGCGCACCCGTCCCCCGAGGCCGTGCACATCGGCGCTGCCGATCTGCCGTTCGTCGACCTTCCCGACGGGTCCAAGCTCAAGGTCCTCCAGGTCCGCGAGAAGGAAGGGCTCTGGATCATCGAGACGATCTTCCAGGCCGGGTACGAGGTGCAGACCCACAAGCACACCGGGCCGGTCTGGGGCTACACCGTGTCGGGAGCCTGGAAGTACAAGGAGTACGACTACGTGAACCGCGCCGGGTCCTTCCTCTACGAGCCGGCCGGGTCGGTCCACACGCTCACGGCGATCGAGGACGACACCCGGGTGTGGTTCCACATGTACGGCTCCAACCTGAACCTCGACGCCGACGGCAACGTCGAGAGCGTCACCGACGGTCGCAGCGCGCTCGACGGCTACCTCGCGCTGTGCGCGATGCAGGGCCTCGGCCGTCCGAACGTCATCACCGACTGAACGTCGGTGATCGAGGTCGTCACCCTGGGGACGGGTTCACCCATCCCCGACCCGAACCGGGCGGGCGCGGCCACGTTGGTCCGGGTCGACGGCCGCCAGCTGCTCTTCGACTGCGGCCGGGCGGTGGTCATGCGCCTGGCGGCGGCGGGCTCGCTGCCCTTGCTCCTCGACGCCGTGCTCCTCACGCATCTGCACAGTGACCACACCAGTGACTTCAACGACGTGATCACCACGCGGTGGATCATGGCGCCGGTCGAGTCACCGTTGCCGGTCGTGGGCCCACCGGGGACGCGCCGCTTCGCCGACCGCACGCTCGCGATGCTCGCCGACGACGTCGGATACCGCCGCGACCATCACGGCGACCTCGACTGGGACCCGTCGTGCGTCGTCACCGAAGTCGCCGACGGCCTGGCCTGGGAGACCGACGGCATCCGGGTGACCGCAGCGCCCACCGACCACCGCCCGGTCACGCCCACGATCGGGTACCGCATCGAGGCGGGGGCACACGTGGTGGCCATCGCGGGCGACACGGTTCCGTGCGAGGGCCTCGACCGGATCTGCGCCGGCGCGGATGTCTACGTGCAGACGGTGCTGCGCGACGACCTCGTGCGGTCGGTGCCGAGCCCGCGCCTGCAGGACGTGCTCGATTACCACTCGACCTGCGCCGACGCAGGCCGCACCGCCGCGCGGGCCGGCGTGCGGACGCTCGTCCTGACCCACCCGGTGCCGCCCCCGGTGCCCGGGACCGAAGCGCAGTGGGTCGACGCCGCGGCCGAGCACTTCTCCGGCGAGGTGGTGCTCGCCCACGACCTCTGGTCGGTCACGCTCGCCTAGGTTCGGCCGGTCCGGGAACGGATGCCGGATCAGCCCGCCGGCGGCGGCCGGTCCTCCCAGTCGACCCAGTCGACGCCGGTGGCCGCGACGTAGTCGTCGATCGCAGTGCCGAGGGTGGGAGGGAACCCGTGGTCACCGATCTTGTCGGCGAGGCCGTAGTGGGCCAGGCGGTCCTTGACCGGTCCCTTGAGCTCGGCGAAGACGAGGTCCGTGCCGTGGCAGTGGAGCTCGTCAATGAGGAGGTCGAGTGCCTCTGCGGCGGTGGTGTCGATGTCGCTGATGGGCTCGGCCGCCACGATCACGCGCGTGACCGGCTCGCCGCGAGCATCGACGATCTCCTGTACCCGGTCGGTGAAGTACTCGGCGTTGGCGAAGAACAACGGCGCGTCGTACCGGTACACCAGCAGACCGGGGACGGGCTCTGCGTTCGGATAATCGTCGATGTCGTGCATTCCCGCC
>JBJSXO010000318.1:0-3573 GCA_046086425.1 Actinomycetota bacterium
GCACCAGCGACGCCAGGCCGAGCACCTGGGCCACCGACGGAACGGTGGGCACGGCGACGGCGTGGGCCGCGTGCCGGTCGGCCGCCCACCGGGCCGCCCGGAGGAACTTGTCGCTCACCCTGACTTCACGCGTGTCGTCCCGATGCTCCGCCATGGGTCGGAGGGTATCCACCCGGGGCACCCGCGCGCGGGATCGGGCATGATCCGGGGGTGCCAGACGACCCGGCAGACCCATCGACCCTGACCCGGTTCGAGGGCTTCGAGGGCATCCACCTCGCGGCCGACGTCTGGGGTGCCCCGGACGCGTGGCCGGTCCTCCTGATGCACGGGGGCGGGCAGACCCGCCACGCTTGGGGGGGTGCGGCGCAGACCCTCGCGGCCAACGGGTGGCGCGCGGTGTCGCTCGACCTGCGGGGCCACGGCGACAGCGAGTGGGCGCTCAACGGCGACTACTCGTTCACCGCGTTCGCCAACGACGCCATTGCGGTCGCCGACCAACTGGGGCGGCCGCCGGTGCTGGTCGGGGCGTCGCTGGGCGGCGTGGCGGCGATCATCGCCGAGGGGACCAGTGACCGGGTGGTGTCGAGTGGACTGGTGATCGTCGATATCACCCACAAGTCCAACCCCGAGGGGATCGAGCGGATCAAGGACTTCATGAGCTCGGGCCTCGGGGGCTTCGCCACGCTCGACGCCGCCGCCGAGGCCATCGCCGCCTACACGCCCAACCGGCCCAAGCGGGTGAACCCCGCCGGTCTGATGAAGGTGTTGCGCCAGCGGCCCGACGGCCGTTGGTACTGGCACTGGGATCCGGCGTTCATCTCCCGGGGCCGGACCGAGGTGCCGCCGGCCGACTACCAGCAGCTGTTCGAGGTCGCGCTCTCGGGCATCCGGGTGCCCACGCTGCTCGTCGTGGGCAAGCTCAGCGACGTGGTGACCCCGGAGGGCACCGCGGCGTTCCTCGAGAAGGTGCAGGGCGCCAAGCACGTGGACGTGCGCGGCGCGTCACACATGGTGGCGGGCGACCAGAACGACGCGTTCGCCACGGCCGTGGTCGACTTCCTCGACCAGGACGTGCGCCCGACGCTGCCGGCCTGAGCGTCCCGGTCGGCTCGTGCGGCTCAGGCGCCGAGCCGGTCGTGGTGGAAGGCGAACTCGGCCTCGAGGCGCGTCTGCCCCGGTCCCTCGGCCCAGGCCGCGATCCGGCCCCCCACGAGTGGGACCTTCACTGCAAACGACCCGGTGACGGTGTGGCGGGTGCCGCCGTCGGCGGTGGGCTCGAGGCGCATGGTGCCCGACGCCTTCACGGGCGCGCCCTTGACGTCGATCGTGAACGAGCCCTGGCGGGCCCCGGAGGCGTCGGGTGCGTCCCAGCAGTCGACCTGCTCCATGGTGTTGGTGGGCGTGATCACCTTGGTGGCGAAGCCGGGCAGGCCCTCCACCTCCACCGTGCGCCGGGTGTGGATCACCAGGTCGTCGCCGTCGGGCCCGCAGTCCAGGATCTCGAGGTCGCGGTCCCCCGCGGCCTCGTACCGGGCCGCCACCACTGCGGGGTCGACGAACAGCGCCGCCACCGTCTCGACGGACGCGGCGTAGATGGTCTCGCCGGAGAACGCCATCCCCGCACGCTATCGGCTGTCGGGATAGCGTGCGCGGGGCTCCCGAACCGTGACGGAGCCGACCGAAGGAGACACAGCATGACAACTCCGGACGCGCGCACTGCTCCGGGAGGCATCACCTTCATCGTGGTGCTCGCCTACATCGGGTTCATCCTGCAGGTCATCGGCGGGATCTTCGCCATGATCGACGCCGACCAGCGCTCGGCCCAGCTGCGCTCGGGCATGACCGAGACCCAGCTCATGACGACCGGGATCGTGATGGTCGTCGTCGGCGTGATCGGCATCCTGCTGACCGGCGCGCTCTCCCGGGGCAGCAACGTGGTGCGGATCCTGTTCGGCCTCTGGGTCGCGCTGCAGGTCGCCGGCGGGCTCTACGCCATGGTCAGCCACGACGGCGTTCGCCGCGGCGCCGGGATCCTGCCGCTGGTGTTCGGCATCGTGATCCTGTACCTGCTGTTCAACCAGCGGGCCAGCGACTTCTTCGCCAAGAAGGACTGACCCGGCTCGATGCTCGCCAGTCGCCTGCACGGCGCCGGGGACCTTCGCTTCGACGAGGTCCCCGACGCCGTCGCTGGCGACGGCGAAGTGCGACTGAAGGTCGCGTACAACGGCATCTGCGGAAGCGACCTCCACATGTATTTCCGCGGCCAGGTGGTGCGGGACGAGCCGATCACCCTCGGGCACGAGTTCTCGGGGGTGATCGACGCAGTGGGTGCCGGGGTGACCGGCCTGGCGCCGGGCACCCCCGTCACCGTGCGGCCGTTCTTCTCGTGCGGGCACTGCGAGCGGTGCGCGCGAGGTCTGACGCATCTGTGCACGCCGATGCGGGTCCTCGGGTGCGGCGCGCCGGAGGGCGGCGGGTTGGCCGAGTACTGCGTGGCTCCGGCGGGCATGGTCTTCGCACTGCCGGGCGGTGTGTCGCTCGAGCAAGGCGCGCTCGTCGAGCCCCTGGCGGTCTCCGACAACGGCATCCGCCGTGGCGACGTCGAGCCAGGGATGTCGATCGTGATCTTCGGCGCCGGCCCGATCGGCATCGGGGTGCTGCTGGGCCTGCGGGCCCGCGGCGTCACCGACGTGATCGTGGTCGAGCCGTCGGTGGCACGGCGGGCGACGGTTGGCGCGCTGGGCGCGCCCGAGGTGCTCGACCCGCAGCGGGACGACGTCCTCGGGGTGGTGCGCGACCGGACGCGTGGGCGCGGGGCCGACGTGGTGTTCGAGTGCGCCGGTGTCGCCGCCAGTTTCGCGCAGGCGGGGATGGCGGCGGGCGCACGCGGCCGGGTCGTGGTGCTTGCGGTCTACGAGGACCCCATCGAGTGGAACCCCAGCATGATCATGATGCAGGAGGTGGAGATCCGCGGCGCAGTGGGCTACGAGGAGGGCTGCTACGAGGCGGTCCTCGCCCTGATGGCCGCCGGGCACTTCCCGACGGCGGGCTGGGTGGAGCACATCGCGTGGCCCGACCTCGTCGACGAGGGGTTCGGCCCGCTGCGGCGGGGGGAGCGCATGAAGGTGCTGGTCGACGTCGGGGGGCCCATGCCGTCTCGTAGCCTGGACCCGTGACCGGTATTCCGCGGGTGAGCAACGCACCATCGCCGGCGGTCCCCGTGCCGGAGGTGCCCCGGCTGCGGGGGCGCATCCACCAGGGCGCGTTCGTGGCGTCGCTCGCGGGCGTCACCTGGCTCGTCGTCCTCGCCGACGGCCTGCGCGAGGTCGTGGCGGCGTGGGTGTACGGGCTCGCGATGGTGCTCCTCTACCTCGTGAGCAGCACCTACCACGTATTCGCGCGCGGACCCCGGGTGCGTCCGGTGATGCGCCGGCTCGACCACGCGATGATCTTCGTCTTCATCGCCGGGACGTACACGCCGTTCGCGCTGCTCTCGTTCGAGGGCTGGCTCCCGGTCGTCGTGCTCACGTGCGTCTGGAGCGGCGCAGCGCTCGGGCTCGTCGTGAACGTCGC
>JBJSXO010000319.1:0-2041 GCA_046086425.1 Actinomycetota bacterium
CCCTCGACGACGCCGACCTCGCCGCCGCGGTGATCCCGGTGCTCGAGCCCTGGCGCGACCACGTCGCCCTCGACGGCAACGGCTGGTGGTGCGACGGCCCGGTCGCGCTGTGGCTGGCCCGCCTCCACGCGGTGCGGGGCGACTTCGAGGCGGCCGAGGCCGCCGCCCGCCACGGCGAGCCCATCGCCCGGGCCATCAACGACGCACGGTCCCTGCGGGCCCTTCGGGACCGGGTCCCCGAGCCCCGACCGGGCCGGAGCGCACCGGGCGCACCGGCGGCGATCGCCCCGGGTGAGGCGCCCGACCTCACCCCCCGCGAGCTGCGGGTGCTCGGCCTCATGGCCCGGGGCGCCACCAACCGCGAGATCGCCCGCCAGCTCTCGTTCTCCACCGGCACCATCCGGGCCGACACCACCTCGATCTACCGCAAGCTCGGGGCCCGGGGCCGGGTGGACACGGTGGCCCGGGCCGTGGCCCTCGGCCTGCTCCCCGCCGACCCGGGCTGATCCCGGCCGATCCGAGCGATACCGTCTGATTCGGGCCGCCGATCCGCCGTGGGGGCGGGATCCGAGGCACCTTGTGTCAGTGGATCCCTATCCTTATATATGTGTCCCTGACAGGCCCGTCGGCAGCCTCTCCCTAGGTTCGGGCGCTTGGTGACGGCGCCGACCGAGTCCGAGGACGGCCCCCGCTCGTCGGCCTCGCCCGCCTCCCGCCTCACCGACGGGTCCCGGTACCGGCGCCGCAGCGCGCTCGTGGCCCTCCTCGCGGTGCTCGCCGCGGTGGGCGCCGCCTTCGCCGCCGGGGCCCCCACGGGGGTCGGCCCGCTCGACCTCGCGCTGCGGGTGGTGTTCGCGGTGGGCGTCACGCTGAGCGCGGTGCAGGCCCGGCGGTGGGCGTGGACCACCGCCACCGGGCTCACGGTCCTGCTCGCAGTGGAGTCCACCGAGGGGTTCGTCGCCGCGGGCGTGCTGTTCGCGCTGGCCGTGGCCTCGGCGGTGCTCGACCGCCGCTCGCGGGTCACCGGGGCGCTCGTGGGCGCCGGCGTCGCGCTGCTCGCGCTGTGGATCCCACCCACCGGACCCATCGGGCGCAACACCGTGCTCGGCGGGCTCGCCGCCGTGGTGCTGGTCGTCTCGGGCGTGCGCAACTCCCCCCGCCGGGTCCGGCGCACCGCCAAGGTCGTGCTGGTGGCGGTGGGTGTGCTCGCGCTGGTCGCCACCGCGAGCACTGCGATCGGGGCGGCACGTGCCCGCGCCGACGCGATCGCCGGTGCCGACGCCGCCCGGGCCGCGCTGCAGGCCGCGCGCGCCGGCGACACGGCAACCGCCCAGGCCGGGTTCGATGTCGCCGCCGAACGGCTGCGTCGCGCGCAGCGCATCCTCGACGCGCCGTGGGCCCGCGCCGGGCGTGCGGTGCCGGTGGTGAGCCAGCACGACGAGACGGTGCGGCGCATGGTCCGCAACGCGGTCGCGCTCGCCGAGGCCGGTGCGTTCGCCTCCCGCAACGCCGACGTCGATGCGCTGCGCAGCGTGGACGGCCGCCTCGATCCGCGCACCGTCGCCGCGCTCGAGGGCCCGCTCGACTCGATCGACGATGCGCTGCGCAGCGCGCGCCGCGAGCTCGACACCCCACCGTCGCCGTGGCTCGTGGGACCGCTGCGCGACCAGGTGGACGAGGTGCGCGACGATCTCGCCCAGGCCGCGCACGACAGCCGCACCGCGCGCCTCGCCGTGCAGGCCGCCCCCGACCTGCTCGGCGTCGACCGGCCCCGGCGCTACTTCGTGATGTTCACCACCCCCACCGAGGGCCGCGCCGGCGGCGGGGGCTTCATGGGCAACTGGGGAATCCTCACCGCCGCCGACGGCCAGCTCGACCTCACCGAGTTCGGCCGCACCGACACGCTCAACCGCGCGCCCCGCACCCTCGACGGCCCGGCCGAGTACCTCGCGCGCTACACGCAGTTCGGGCCCACGCAGGACTGGCGCAACGTCAACCTCGCCCCCGACTTCCCCACCGTGGTCGAGGTGGTGCGCCGCCT
>JBJSXO010000320.1:0-2244 GCA_046086425.1 Actinomycetota bacterium
GATCGTCGAGGAGCTCGACTTCCGCCTCGAGGCCGAGAACATGCTCGACCTCGCTGCGGTCTTCGTCGCCACCGAACAGCAGATGATGCTGGTGCCGCGGCCGCACCCGTACTGGGTGAGCCGTCGGGTGCTGGTGATGGAGCGCATGCAGGGGTTCGCATTCGACGACGTCGAGTCGATGCACGCCTCGGGGTTGGACACCGACGCGATTCTGCGGGCCGGCCTGATCGCCTGCCTGGAGGGTGCGCTCATCCATGGGGTGTTCCACGGGGACCTACACGGCGGCAACCTGATCGTGCAGCCCGACGGGCGAACCGTGCTGTTCGATTTCGGGATCACCGGGCGGCTGAGCGAGCGTCAGCGACTCGCGTTCCTCCGGCTCCTGATCATGGGAACCGCCGGTGACATCCGGGGCCAGATCGCCGCGCTGCGTGACCTCGGTGTGTTCCCCCCGGACACCGACGTGGACGTCGTCTACCGGGATCTCGAGCTCGACCAGCCGGTCAAGGACCCGACGGCGATGTCGGCCGACGAGATGGTCGGTGAGATCCAGGAGCTGGTGAAGAAGCTGCTGGCGTACGGTGCCCGGGCGCCCAAGGACCTCATGCTCTTCGTGAAGAACCTGATGTTCCTCAACGCGGCCACCGCCACCCTGGCACCCGACCTCGACCTCCTCGCCGAGATCGCCCACGTGCACACCTACTTCCTGTCCAAGCACGGGGACCGGCTCGTGCGCGACATCGGCCTCGACGCCGCCCGGACCTCGGTCGACGTCGACGGGGTGAAGGCGTCGTTGCTCGTGCCGGCGGAGGTGCAGACCCTCACCTTCCGTGAGCTCCAGGACCGCCGGCGGGTCATCGTCGAGCGGATGGGCCGGACCGCGGCCCGTCCCGCCCCGGTGAGGCGTCGCAGGCGCTGACCGGCGCCGACCGGCGAACGATGCGCTTGAGCGAGCGCTCAAGTAAGTTTGTGGCGTGAGCGCCAGGGCCGCCACCGCCGTCCCCGGGACCCGGGACCGGATCGTGGAGACCGCGCTGCGCCTGTTCTCGGAGCGCGGCACGTCGGCGGTCAGTGTGCGCGAGGTGGCCGACGCCGCCGGGGTGACCGTGCCGGGGCTCTACTACCACTTCGCAGCCAAGGCGGACCTGATCCGCGCGGTCTACCAGGCCAACGGGGTGCGACCGGGCTGGGACCCGGAGGCCGACTTCGTACCGCCGACCGCGTGCGCAGTAGCCGACCGGATCGCGCAGCAGGCTCGCCACGAGTTCGCGCGTATGGTGGGCAACGAGGAGTTCCTCCGGCACATGCAGCGCGAGGACACCCTGGGCGACGACGACGCCCGTGCCGTGGGCGACAGCCTGCTCGACGCGTGGAGAGAGCGCTGGTGCGAGGTGCTGCGCGGCTCGGCCGACCTGGCACCCGACGCCGACGTCGAGGCCGCGGCCGACGCCACGGCGACGTTCCTGTGGGGTCTCTTCGTCCTCTATCTCAGCCGGCGCGACCTCGGCCTTGCCGACCGGATCGAGCCGTACGCACGGCTGATGGGCGCAGCACTGGTCAGGCCGACCGGATGAGCGCCGGCACCACACCCGACGCACCGGTGCGCACCGCGTACGCGGCCCGCCTGACCCGCAAGCGCATCGTGCTGACGATGGTCGCGGCGATGTCGGGCATGTTCCTCGCCAGCCTCGACGCCACCATCGTCTCGACTGCGATGCCCACGATCGTCGGCGACCTGCGCGGCATCGATCACTACGCCTGGGTGTTCTCGAGCTATCTCCTCGCCGAGATCGCGACCATCCCGTTGTGGGGTCGGCTCGCCGACATGTACGGCCGCAAGAAGGTCTTCCTCGTCGGCATGGGGATCTTCCTCGTGGGGTCGGCCTTCTCGGGCTTGGCCGGCTCGATGCTCATGCTCGTGTGCTTCCGCGCCATCCAGGGCATCGGTGCGGGCTGCCTGCTGCCGGTCGCCCAGACGATCACCGCCGACCTCTTCACGCTCGAGCAGCGGGCGAAGGTATCGGCGTTCTACTCGGCCCTGTTCGGGTTCTCCGCCATCATCGGACCCCTGATCGGCGGCTTCATCACCGATCACTGGTCGTGGCGCTGGGTGTTCTACGTGAACCTGCCCGTCGGCATCGCAGCGATGGTGCTCGTGGCGACGGTGATGATCGAACCGCTCCAGCACCGCACCAAGCATCGCCTCGACTGGCCGGGGATCGCGACCTTGCTCGGCTGGACGGT
>JBJSXO010000321.1:0-4287 GCA_046086425.1 Actinomycetota bacterium
CTCGGCGTAGATCGTGTCGAAGGCCAGCGACGACTTCCCCGAGCCCGAGATGCCGGTGAAGACGATGAGGCGGTCGCGGGGAAGATCGAGATCGACGTCGCGCAGGTTGTGCTCCCGGGCCCCCCGGACCCTGATCATCTCCGCCATCGGCACCCAGGGTACCGGCGCCCACCTCGACCCCGTCCGCTCCGCCACGGCGCCGCGCGCCACCGGGCGCGCCTCAGCCGGCGGCTCGCAACTCGCGCTTGAGCTCGGTGATCTCGTCGCGCAGGCGAGCGGCCTCCTCGAAGCGCAGGTCCTTGGCCGCCTCGTGCATCTCCTCCTCCAGCGTGCGGATCAGCCGGTCGAGCTCGTCGGGCGCGACGCCTGCGAGGTCGAACACCGCCGACGGTGCGCTGGTGCGACCCCCGCGCCGTCCCCGCCCGCCCGACGGGGCCACGTCGTCGCTTCCGGCCCGGGCCCGCACCATCTCCATGATGTCGGTGACCTTCTTGCGGATGGTCTGCGGGTCGATGCCGTGCTCCTCGTTGTAGGCGAGCTGCACCTTGCGTCGCCGGGTCACCTCCGAGATCGCCTTGCGCATGGAGTCGGTGACCTGGTCCGCGTACATGATGACTTGCCCGTCGACGTTGCGCGCGGCCCGGCCCATGGTCTGGATCAACGACGACGCCGAGCGCAGGAAGCCCTCCTTGTCGGCGTCGAGGATGGCGACGAGCGCGACCTCGGGGAGGTCGAGACCCTCCCGCAGCAGGTTGATGCCGACCAGGACGTCGAACTCACCGAGGCGCAGCGCGCGCAGGATCTCGACCCGCTCCAGCGTGTCGACCTCGCTGTGCAGGTACCGGACCCGGATGCCCAGCTCGAGCAGGTAGTCGGTCAGGTCCTCGGACATCTTCTTGGTGAGCGTGGTGACGAGCACCCGCTGGTCACGCTCCTCACGCGTGCGAATCTCGGCCACGAGGTCGTCGATCTGGCCCTTCGTGGGCCGGACGACGACTTCGGGGTCGACCAGCCCGGTCGGTCGCACGATCTGCTCGACGACGTTGGTGGACACCTCGAGCTCGTACGGACTCGGGGTGGCCGACATGAACACGACCTGGCTGACCTTCTGCACGAACTCGTCGAAGCGCAGCGGCCGGTTGTCCATGGCCGACGGGAGGCGGAACCCGTGGTCGACCAGCGTCTCCTTCCGGGACCGGTCACCCTCGAACTGGCCGTGGAGCTGTGGGACGGTCACGTGCGACTCGTCGAGCACGACCACGTAGTCGTCGGGGAAGTAGTCGAGGAGCGTGTACGGCATCTCCCCGGCCCGGCGGCCGTCGAGGTAGCGGGAATAGTTCTCGATCCCGGAGCACACCCCCACCTCACGCAGCATCTCGAGGTCGTAGGTGGTGCGCATGCGCAGACGCTGCGCCTCGAGCAACTTGCCGTGCTCCTCGAACCAGGCGAGCCGCTCGGCGAGCTCCTGCTCGATCCCGAGGATCGCCTGCTGCATGCGTTCGGCCGACGTGACGTAGTGCGACGCCGGGAACAGCACCAGCCGGTCCAGTTCCTCCACGACTTCACCGGTGAGGGGGTCCACCGACGCGATGCGCTCCACCTCGTCGCCGAACATCTGGATCCGCACCGCCCGCTCCTCGTACGCCGGGTACACCTCGATGGTGTCCCCCCGCACCCGGAACTTGTTGCGAGCGAAGGAGAAGTCATTGCGTTCGTACTGCAGCTCCACCAGACGAGCGAGCACCGACCGCTGGTCGCGCTCCTCCCCCACGTCGACCACGAGACACTGCCGGTAGTACTCGTCGGGCGCGCCGAGCCCGTAGATCGCCGACACCGACGCGACCACGATCACGTCACGCCGGCTCATGATCGCGCTGGTGGCCGAGTGCCGGAGTCGGTCGATCTCGTCGTTGATCGACGAGTCCTTCTCGATGTAGGTGTCGGTGGACGGCAGGTACGCCTCGGGTTGGTAGTAGTCGTAGTACGAGACGAAGTACTCCACGCGGTTCTTCGGGAACAGCTCACGGAACTCGCTGGCGAGCTGCGCCGCCAGGCTCTTGTTGGGTGCCAGCACGATGGTGGGCCGCTGGACCTTCTCGATCACCCCGGCGATCGTGAACGACTTCCCCGAGCCGGTGATCCCGAGCAGGGTCTGGAACCGTTCTCCCCGCTCGATGCCGGCCGCAAGGCCTGCGATGGCGGCGGGTTGGTCGCCAGCGGGCGTGAGCTCACTGACCATCTCGAGGGTAGGCACGGATCGATCGTACGACCTGGCGGTGCCGCGGCGGACGGCTCAGCCCGGTGCGTCGCGTTGCGCTGCGGCCATGGCGTCGAGCGCGGCCCAGATCGCGTCGACCTGCTCCTCGAGGTGCGCGAGGTCGCCCGAGTTGTCGACGACCCAGGTGGCGATGGCCCGACGCTTCTCGTCGGTGGCCTGCTTCGCCATCCGGGCCTCGGCGTCGACCCGGGGAACGCCGCGACCCTCGAGTCGCTCGAGGCGCAGCTCCCGGGGCGCCTCGACCACGATCACGGCCTCGTAGCCCCGCGAGGCCGCGGTCTCCGACTCCACCAGCAGGGGCACGTCGCACACCACGATCCCGTCGTCGGGCACTGCGAGCATCCGGCGGAGGAACTCCTCACCCACCGCGGGGTGGGTGATCTCGTTCAACGCCGCAGTGCCCTCCTCGGTGGCGAACGCGATCGCAGCCAGCTTCGGCCGGTCCAGCCGGCCGTCAGGCCCCAGGATCCCCTGGCCGAACCGCTCGACGAGCTGCACGAAGGCCGGTTGCCCCGGCTCCACCACGTCTCGGGCCACCTGGTCGGCGTCGACGACGACGGCGCCCCGGGCCTCGAGCAGCCGGGCCACCGTGGACTTGCCCGACCCGATGCCGCCCGTGAGGCCTACCCGCACCGGGACCACCTCCGGCCGGCTCCCGTGACGGGGGCCAGATTCCGTTCAAGTCCGCCCGATCGGGCGCCGATAGCCCTCAGTGCCGGACCGATCGTGGCGCCGGTACCGGACACCGATGAAAGGGACTGCATGAACCTCTTCGTGCTCACGACCTGGCTGAAGACCAAGCTGGCCAAGGACGAGACTGGCGCCAACCTGGTGGAGTACGTCCTCCTGGTTGCCCTGATCGCCCTGGCGGTCATCGCGGCGGTCATCTTCCTCCGCGACCAGGTCTCGGACAAGTTCAACGAGGCCGGGTCGCAGCTCAGCAGCAACGGCAACGCCTGATCGGCCTACCGCCGAGACCCCACGCGGGGCGGGGCTCTTCCTTCACCGAAGGAGGGGCCCCGCCCTCTTCGCGTCCACGCCCGCTTCCCCGCGACCCGTTTCCGGATTCCCGACCAGACCCGAGACGCTCGACGACCACCGCGACTCGACGACCACCGCGAGGTGCCAGAACGGCGGGTGGGACCCTACGGACGGGCGCTGCGGAGGTCGCTGCGGACGAGGAGCACCCAGGTCCGGTCGCGATGGACCTCGGTCCAGTCCCCGGAGGCCCGCAGCAGCCGCACCAGCGGCCGTGACCTGTCCCAGATGATCGTCTCGACGCCGTAGCGCTCCAGGATCCGCGCGTAGCCCGGCTCGGCCCGGCTCACGGCCATGAAGTCGGCCACCACGCGGGGTGGGAACATGTCGTAGCGGTCGTCGAGGAAGACGGGCTGGGCCGTCCCGAAGGCGAGCTCTGGGTAGGCGGCGTCGGCGTCGTCCATGAGCAGGCGGGTGCCGACGAGGCCCCGCGACTGCATCGCGTCCATGGCCGCCACCGGATACGGGGTCGTCACGAAGTCGGCCTGACTCGCGGCCCGTCCGAGCAGGACGACCGCGAGGCCGGCGATCACGGCCCCGAGTATCCAGGCCACGGGGGCGGTGGCGTCACGGCGGTCGGTGGGCTCGGCCCGGGGCTCGACCGCGAGGGCCCGGGCCACCACCGGCAGCCCGACGAGCGGGGCCAACGCCACGTTGCGCAGGGCCCAGAAACCGAGAAGCAGGAACGGGACCGTCACCAGCAGGTCGCGTCGGCTCACCCGACGGGGCACCCGGGCGACCGCTACGACGAACACTGCGACCCACAGCAGGTACACCTGGCCGCGCAGGGTGCGGAAGTCCGGGGACATCCACTCGATCACGTCCTCGAGGACCTCACCCCGGCGCATGAGCTCGACCGGGAAGAGGACGAGGGCCGGCCCGTACGGGTTCAGGAACGTCACTGCGAACGCGAGCGCGCTGGCGATGAGCAGCCGGCGCTCGCGGCCTTCCCACGGCCGCCGGCCGTCGAG
>JBJSXO010000322.1:0-11214 GCA_046086425.1 Actinomycetota bacterium
TAGTCGTAGGCGTAGGTGCGCAGGCGGTCCTTGGCGCCGGGTCCGAGCGCGTACCAGATGCTCGTGGACAGGTGCGGTGCGCCGGACCGGCCGGCGGCGCGCCACGCCGTCTCGATCATGGCGAAGGCCTCGCGCACGGTGGCCTCGTCGCCGTCGAAGGTCCACGCGCCGTCGACGCCGTCGGCCCAGCGCGCGGCCCGGCCGATCGCCTTGGGGCCGAGCGCGCCTGCGATGAGCGGGGGGCCACCCGCCTGCACCGGGGGCGGCCCGACGGGATCGGCCCCGGGGAACGGAGGCTCGCCCGCCCAGATGCGACGCATGGTCGCGACCTGCTCGTCCATGCGGGACCACCGGCGGGCGAAGGTCCCGCCGATGGCCCGGTAGTCGTGCTCGCGGCCGCCGACGCCCACCCCGAGGGTGAGGCGGCCGTTCGCAAGCCGGTCGACGGAGGCCATCTGCTTGGCGACCTCGACCTCGTTGTGCGCGGGCAGGACGACGATCGTGGTCCAGAGCCGGACGCGCTCGGTGAGGGCCGCCGCCGCCGAGAGCTCGACGATCATCGAGTGGCTCGGGAAGGTGATGCGCTCGGGGACCGCGAGGCTCGACCAGGGCCCCTCGTCGATCGACCGGCACCAGGCGAGGGTGTCGGGCCGGTCGTGCGGCACCATCGTCGGCAGTGTCATGGCGATGTCCATGACGGCGCAGACTAGGAGTCGCGGTGGCCTAGGTGGTGCGGGTCATTCCCCGGCGTTGTCGGCGTCGGCAACCGCGGCGAGCGCCTCCTCGCGTTCGCGGATCTCGGACACGAGCCGATCGATCGAGGCGTCGAACGACGAGTCGGCCGCCGGATTGGACGCGCCGGTCTTCTGGGCGAAGACGATGCCGCCGAGCTCCTCTTTGAGGTCGGCGATCTTCTTCTTGATCTTGGTCTCCTCGATCTTGTCCTGCCCGGCCTTCGCCGCGCCCTTGGCGGCGTCCGCGCCCTTCGCCGCGGTCTCCTTCATCTTGTCCATCAGGCCCATGGGGTCCTCCTCGACGAGCGGTGGGTCGAAATCATCCTAAACCGACGAACCCCGCGCGCCGGCCGGACGCGCCGGCGCGGTGGGGCTCGGTGACCGTGGGCCTACCCGGCGGGGGGCAGGTCGGGGGCGACCGTGCGGGTCACGAACCTCCACGCGCCGTCGACCCGGCGGATCGTGTCGTGGTACACGCCGGTGAGCACCACCTCGTGGCCGTTCACCCCGGCCCGGTACGAGTAGAGGTACGCACGCCCGGTCGCGTCGTCGCCGTCACCCTCGATCAGCAGGTTGCTGACGGAGTGGCGCATACCCGGCATCGCCTGGTTGACCACCGGCACGAAGGCGACCAGCGCCGCGGTGCCCACGGTGGGGTCACCCCATCCGGTGTCGAGCGAGCCGTCGGCGGTGAAGCACGCTCCGAAGTCCTCGGCCCGTCCGTGGTCGATGGCGTGGTTGTAGGCGCTGTAGAGGTCCTGGATGGCCAGGCGGTCCTCGAGGGTCAGGCCCATGGTCGGGCTCCTTTCCGCAGAGATGGCTGGGGTCGGGGTGGTCGGCGCGATGGGGTCGGTCGGAGCGGCTATTGGCTCATGAAGGCGCGACGGATCTCCGCCGCCACGTCGACGAACGCCGCACCGGAGGTGTCGACCACGGCGTCGTGGATGATCGCCGGATACCGGAACGGGGAGGCGTAGGCCTCGGTCACCGGGGTCCCGTCGGTGTAGCCGCAGGTGAGGCCCTCGCCGTGCAGCGTGAAGCGCAGTGGCGTGGTGCGGGGGAGCAGCACGGACTCGCCCACGTCGTCGTCGACCACCAGCGCGGCGGTCATCGCGGTGAACCCGTCGTCCCGACTGGGCTCCACGCGCACCCCGAGCAGGTGGCGGCCCGGCGCGAGCGGGCCGCTGCGCACCGTGATCGTCTCGACCCCGGCGAAGTTGTACGCGTACTCGAGGCAGTCGTCGATCACGTGGAGCGAGAACCCGCCGAAGCGTCCCCCCTGCGCGACGAGGACGCCGGCGGCGCCCGGGAGCACCTCGGCGTCGACGAGCACCTGGTGCCGCCGCAGCTTCGTGTTGGGGGCGAGCGGCTCGGGGATCGCAGTGGTGTGCGGACGCAAGGCCACTCGGTCCCGTTCGCCGAGCACGTGTGGGCGTCCGAACGCCATGCCGCGGCCGGCCTTCAGCGGCATCACGCCGTAGCGACCGGCTTCCTCGTGCCAGCGGTCTTGGAGCTCGCGCAGGCGCTCGGGCATCGCGTCGGCGAGGTCGTGGCACTCCGACGGGTCGACCGCAACGTGGTACAGCTCCCACCGGTCGTCGGAGTGCGGCGCGTTCGGGTCCTCCCCGGGCATGTAGGGGAAGAACGGGTGGAACGCCACCGCCTTCCAGCCGTCGTGGTACACGGCGCGGCACGCAAACTGCTCGTAGTACTGCGTACGCCGGTGCTCGGGGGCTTGGCCGTCGGTGACCGACGCCAGGAAGCTGGCGCCCGCGACGGGCTCCTGCGGATGTCCGTTGAGCACCGTCGGCATCGCGACGCCCGTGTAGTCGAGGATCGTCGCCGCCACGTCGACGGCGTGGGTGTACTGGTGCCGGATGGCGCCGCGGTCGGTGGCGTCGGGGGTGCGCACGATGAGCGGGTCGGCGATCCCGCCCTCGTGGGTCTCCCGTTTCCACCGCTGGAACGGCGTGTTCCCGGCGAACGCCCAGCCCCATGGGTAGTGGCCGTAGCTGCGGGGCCCACCGAGCTCGTCGAGCAGCTCCATCGTCCGGGTCGCGTCGTGGGGCAGACCGCTGAAGATGAAGTTCTCGTTGAACGTGCCCTGGGGCCCGCCCTCGGCGCTGGCCCCGTTGTCCGAGAGCACCATCACGAGCGTGTTGTCGAGCTCTCCGGTGGCCCGTAGGAACTCGAAGAGACGGCCGAGGTGATGATCGGTGTGCGAGAGGAACCCGGCGAACACCTCCATCATTCGCGCGGCCGCGCGTTGCTCGTCGGCGGAGAGCGAGTCCCACGCGGGGACCCACGGGGGGCGCGGTGCGAGGTCGGTCCCCGGTGGGAGGATGCCCTCGGCGAGCTGGCGCGCGTGGGCGCGCGCGCGGAACGCCTCCCACCCGTCGTCGAAGCGCCCGGCGTAGCGGTCGATCCACTCGCGCGGCGCCTGATGCGGTGCGTGGCACGCGCCCAACGCGAGGTACAGGAAGAAGGGCTTGTCGGGATCGGTGCCCCGGAGGTCGTTCACGGCATCGATCGACTTGTCGACCAGATCCTCGGTCAGGTGGTAGCCCTCCGGCGGCTCGAACCGGATCGGCGTGTTGTCGATCACCAACTCGGGGAAGTACTGGTTGGTCTCGGCGCCGATGAAGCCGTAGTAGCGCTCGAAGCCCTGGCCCAGGGGCCACCGGTCGCGTGGTGCCGCGGTGTGCGTCTCGTCCGACGGGGTGAGGTGCCACTTGCCGATCGCAAACGTGGCCCAGCCGCGCTGGCGCAGCACTTCGGGGACGAAGCCGCACGACCGCGGGATCCGGCCGTGGTAGCCGGGGAAGCCGAGGGCGAGATCGGTGATGCCCCCGATCGCGCAGGTGTGGTGGTTGCGGCCGGTGAGCAGGCACGCACGGGTCGGCGAGCACATCGCCGTGGTGTGGAAGTTCCGGTACCGCAGCCCGTCGGCGGCGAGGGCGTCGAGGTGCGGGGTGTCGATGTCCGAGCCGAAGCAGCCGATCTGTGCGAACCCGACGTCGTCGAGCACGACGAGCACCACGTTGAGTGCGCCGTCGGGCGCGCGTCGGGCTCGGGGCCACGCCGGTACCGACTCCTCGAAGGTGAGGCCGACGTGACCCGGGAAGGGCTCGTCGTCGTAGTAGCCGAGGACGGTGTCGTCCATCACGTGCACCTCACGGGAGGATGCCGCGATGGACCACTGGCGAGCAGGGGCCCTCGCGACGGTGGGCGGAGAGCGTCAGGCCGGCGAGCAGCGCGTTGCGGAGGTCGCGCGGGTCGATGATCTCGTCGTAGCCCATGCCTGCGGCGATGCGGAAGGCGGCCTTCGACTGCTCGACCGCGAGGCGCTCGCTCTCCTCGGCGTCGATCTTCGCCGTCGCGCCACCGGTACGAGCCGGGAGGGCGCCGAGGGTGATCGCCGGCAAGCCGAAGGACAGGGTCTGGTGGTCGAAGCCGTTCATGCCCATGACCGAGGAGCCGAAGCCGAAAGCCTTCCGCACGGTCACGTGGAGCTTCACGGTCTGGGCCCGCCGCTGGGCGGCGTACATACGAGCGACGTGGCGCAGCACGCCGGTGCGCTCGGCCTGCGACCCGGCCATCACCCCGGGGTTGTCGGCGAGGAGCACGAGGGGGAGGTGGAACGCGTCGGCGACCGCGATGAAGTGCGCGGCCTTGTCCCCGGCGTCGGAGTCGACCGTGCCGGCCCGCACCATCGGGTCGTTGGCGACGATCGCCACCGGCTCGCCCCCGATCCGGGCCAGCGCCGTCACCAGCGCGGCCCCGAAGCCCGGCTGGATCTCGAGCAGTGACCCCTCGTCCACGACGAGATCGAGCACGGCGCGCATGGAGTACGGACGGCGCGGGTCGGGCGGGATCAGGTCGAGCAGCTGCTCGATCCGGCGCGCACCGGTGTCGCCGCCGGTGTGCTCCGGCGGCCGGGCCCACGCGCTGCTCGGGAAGTACGAGAGGTAGCGGCGGGCGAGCGCGATCGCCGTGGCGTCGTCGGCGGTGACGTTGTGGGCCACGCCCGACACCTCGGCGTGCACCTGGGGGCCACCGAGATCCTCCTTGCTCACGTCCTCGCCGATCGCCCCCTTCACCAGCGGCGGGCCGGCGGTGAACAGCTGCGCGCTCTCGGTCATGACGGTGAAGTCCGACAGCGGTGCGGTGAGCGCGCCGTGCCCGGCCGAGGAGCCGAGGACAAGGCACACCATCGGCACGAGACCCGAGAGGTCGGCCAGGGCCTGGAGGTCGTTGGGCTTGCGGCCCGTGGGCTTGGTGACCAGCCGGTGGCCCGCGCCCTCGAGCATGAACACCAGCGGGACCCGCTCCTGCGCGGCGAGCTCACAGAGGCGAAAGCGCTTGTCGTGCGCGCCGTTGCCGATGGAGCCACCCATGACCGTGAAGTCCTCGACACCGGCGAGCGCAGGACGGCCGTCGATGTGGCCCAGTCCGGCCACGAGCGCGTCGCACGGTGCGTCGGACTCGTCCTGGGACGTGACGAGCGTGCCGAGCTCGACGAAGGTCCCCGGATCGAAGAGTGACTCGATGCGCTGGCGTGCGTCGAGACGACCACGGGCGTGGTGGCGCTCGACGCGCTCGGCCCCACCCATCTCGTAAGCGTGGGCCCGGCGCTGGTCGAGCTGGGCCAGGATCGGCGCCCAGTCGTCGCGGTTCGACGCCATCAGTCGTCGCCCGACGCGCGTGTGAGGTACCCGTCGATCGTGCGGTGCATGTGCACGAGGTTCATCTCCTGGCGGGGGTTGAGCCGCAGCCCGCGGAACGCCGCCGACCGCATACCGGCCTGCACGCGTTCCACGTTCTCGTAGTCCTGCATCGTGAGCGTGCCCTAGTCGCGGTCGCGCCAGACCGGTACCGCACGCCGCTTCGGCTCCCGCGGGGGTGCGTCGGGGTCGGGCCAGTCGAGCACGAACGTGTCGTGGATCGTGTGGCCGGGATCGCCGGGCACGGGCCGGGCCCGGAAGAGGATCGCGCTGCCCGGGTAGATCGGGCCGACCACGTTGGGGAACACGAAGACGTCCTCGACGCTCGTCATCTGGTCGCGGGTGAGGCCCGACACGTCGAGACCCCGCGACGCAAGGAGCGCCATCCGCCGCTCCTGGTAGGTCTCGAGCAAGGTCTGGCTCGGCGGCGGGCCCTCCTCGAGAAGGCTCGACACCATGGCGCGCTCCTCGCCGAGGAACGCGCCCCCGAGCCCGGCGACCATGGCCTGCAGGATCATCCCCTCGTCGACCTCGTCGGGCGGGACGGCCAGACGCGGACTCGGGCGCAGCACGCGCCGGGCCCCGGCGAGACGCCCGTAGCGGGCGTGCGCGCCGAGCAGCTCGTAGGCGATCGACACGTCGTCGACGAAGGGCAGCACCTGCTCGTGCCCCGTCTGCACGTGGTACGCCTCGTTGAACGCGTCGACGGCAGCCTTCCAGTTGGTGGCCAGGACCGTCGTGAGCACCGACCGCAGGCGCATCTGCTCGAAGTGGTACGGCCCCAGCACGGTGGGGAGCGGATCGAGGAACTCGAGGAGGGGCGCAGCGGCGTCGTCGAGGTTCACGAAAACGAACCCGCCCCAGGTCTCGGCCCGCACCGGGGGCGCGCGGAGGCCGTCGGGGAGCGCCGGGAAGTCGTCGGCGTCGACGACCTCCACGCAACGGCCGTCGAGCGCGTAGCGCCACCCGTGGAACGGGCACCGCAGCGTGCCGTCGGTGGCCCGGCCGACGCCGGTGACCAACCGGGCTCCCCGGTGGAGGCACACGTTGGCGAAGGCGCGCACGGTCCCGTCGTCATCGCGGGTCACGAGGACCGACTCGTCGCCGATCGTGTACTCCACGACGTCCCCGGGGTGGGCGATCTCCTCCTCGCGACACGCCATCTGCCACACGTGGGACCACAGCCCGTCGTGCTCGGCGGCGAGGAATGCGGGTTCGGTGTAGCGCTCCTTGGGCACGAACCCGTCGGCGTGGGTGAGCCATTCGGCCGGCACCCCTGCGCGTCGCGACCCGGTTCCTCCCACGACGGGGGAATGTAGCGTCAGCCGCTCTACCGCCGTCCGGGGCGGCGATGGGCGGAGGAGCGGCGGAGGAGCGGAGGGGGAGCGCGCGGTGGAGTTCAACATCGCCGACCTGTTCGAGTTAGTGGCCGACACGGTGCCCGAGCGGGTCGCCGTGGTAGCCGGTCCGACCCGACTGACCTACGCCGAGCTCGACGCACGGGCCAACTCCCTCGCGCGCAGCCTCGCCGATCGCGGGGTCGGTACGGGCGACCATGTGGGCTGCTATCTGCACAACGACGCCGAGCACCTCGAGGCCATGCTCGCGGCGTACAAGCTGCGGGCGGTCCCGATCAACGTGAACTACCGCTACGTCGACGAGGAGCTCGAGTACCTCTTCACCGATGCCGGGCTCGCCGGGCTCGTGTACGGCGCCGAGTTCCGCGCGCACGTGGCTGCGGTCGCCCCGCGGGTCGCGTCGTTGCGGGTGGTGGTGGAGGCCGCGCCGCCCGGCGCGCCTGGTGCCCCGGCGGGGGTGGCCCGGGCCGCCGGCACGCTCGAGCTCGCAGAGCTCCGGCGGATCACGTCGCCCGCCCGCCTCGACGTCGTCCGCTCGGGCGACGACCGGTACGTCCTCTACACGGGGGGCACGACCGGCCGCCCCAAGGGGGTGGTCTGGCGGCACGAAGACATCATCTTCGCCGCGCTCGGCGGCGGGAACGCCGGAGGGCCGCCGCTCGTCCGCCCGGAGGCCATCGCCGCTGCGGTCGTCGCGAACCGCGCCCAGCGGGTCGGGCCGTTCCTGGCCCCGGGCGATCCCGGTCCCGACCACTTCGTGAACCTCGCCCTCGGCCCGCTCATGCACGCCGGCGGTCAGTGGTCGGCGCTCGGCACGCTGCTGGGTGGTGGCACCTGTGTGCTCGATCCCGACCGCCATCTCGACTTCGCGCGCGTGCTCGATCTCGTGGCGCGCGAGCGCGTGGTGGCGCTCACCGTCGTCGGCGATGCCCACGCCCGTCCCCTCGCCGACCTCCTCGCGGCCCAGACTGGATCCTGGGACCTGTCGTCGCTGCTCCTGCTCGGCTCGGGGGGCAGCATGCTCTCCGCGGACGTGAAGCGGCGCCTCCTCGACGGGGTGCCGAGCCTGCTCGGGATCCTCGAGGGACTGGGGTCGTCAGAGTCGCCGGTCCAGGGGATCGCGATCACCCGGCGCGGTGACGCCACGCCGGAGGCGTTGACGTTCGCGTCCCGCGACACCACGGTGGTGCTCGACGACGCCCTCCGCCCGGTGCGGCCGGGGTCCGGTGTCGTCGGCCGGGTGGCGACCACCGGCCGGATCCCGATCGGGTACCACGACGACCCGGAGAAGACCGCGGCCACCTTCGTGGCCGTCGGCGGCGTCCGGTACGCCCTGCCCGGCGACATGGCCACGGTCGACGCCGACGGCACCTTGCGCCTTCTCGGCCGAGGCTCCCTGTGCATCAACACCGGCGGCGAGAAGGTCTACCCGGAGGAGGTCGAGGCGGCGCTGAAGTCGCACCCGGGTGTCGCCGACGCGGTGGTGGTGGGCGTTCCCGACCCCACCTGGGGCCAGCGGGTCGCTGCAGTGGTGCAGCCCGTCGATCCCGGCGCGCCCCCGACGCCGGCCGACCTCGACCGCCACTGCCGGGCGCACGTGGCCGGGTACAAGGTGCCCCGTGTGCTGGCCTTCGTGGACGCGGTGCGCCGCAGCGCCGCCGGGAAGCCCGACTATCCCTGGGCCCGCGCCGTCGTGGCCGCGGCGCAGGGCCCGGCCGGCTCGGGCTGAGCCCGGCCCACCGGACCCGGGCTCAAGGTCGGCGCAGTGTCGGCCGACGAACTTGCCAGTGGGCCGGGTCACCGGCCCGCGTCGTCGTGTCGAGCCCGCCATGCCCCTGACCCCGTTCCGTACGCTCCGGTCCCGTCGCCTCGCCCCGGGACTCGTCGCGGCCGCGCTCGCCGCTGGTGCGCTGATCGGATCGGGCGGGCCGGCGACCGCGCAGACCGCTGCGCCGTCGCCAACCCTCTCGGGGACGGCGGCACGGGTGGCGCACGAGCGGACGATCGTCGAGGCAGCGATCCGTCTCTCCCGGAGCCGGGCCGAGTTGGGTGAGCTCGAGCGCGCTCTCGCCGACGTAACGGCGCGTCACGCAGCCGCCGAGCGGGTGCTCCGCGAGACCGACGACCGGCTCGCCCAGGTCCG
Source organism: Actinomycetota bacterium (assembly GCA_046086425.1). GTDB lineage: Bacteria > Actinomycetota > Acidimicrobiia > IMCC26256 > PALSA-555 > CAIUKV01. The sequence goes on from JBJSXO010000322.1 coordinate 8,960, forward strand.
TACGCGGGTGGTCGAGATCCGGGCGGCGCTGCAGGCACGCGCCGCCGTCGTCTACCGAACCCGTGGTGACCGCCTCGGCATGATCCTTTCCGTGGACCGGACAGCGAGTCTCGCCGCCGGAGACCACTACGCCGCGTCGGTCGCGGTGGTCGACGACCGCGAGATGGTCCGGCTCCAAGGCCTGGTTCCCGCACTCGAGCAGCAACGGGCCGAGCAGGACGTCGTCCGCCGGGGCCTGGCCGACCAGCAGGCCCGCCTCGACGGGGGACGGGCTGACCGGCAGGCCACGGTCGACCGCCAGCAGTCGGAGGTCGACCGGCTCGGCGGCGTCCCGGTCATGGGGTCGCCGGTGCTCACCGGTGCCGACCTCGCGGCCTGGTTCGCGTCGACCGGCCGGCGGGCCCGCCTCATGGACGACACCCCCATCGAGGACCTCGCCGAGACCTACGTCGGCGAAGCCAGCGCAGAGCGCGTTCGCGGCGACCTCGCGTTCGCCCAGGCGGTGCTCGAGACGGGGGGGTTCGCCCACGCGGCCGACAGCAACTTCGCCGGAATCGGTGCCTGCGACAGCTGCACGAGCCAGTACCGGTTCCCGTCGCCACGCGACGGGGTGCGGGCCCACATCCAACTGCTGCGGAACTACGCCGACCCACTGAGTCGGGCGGCGACGCTCGCCAACCCGCCCGAGGTGACGCTGCACGGCTCCGACCCGGTGCGTGCCGCGCGGGCGTTCGACACGTTCCCGTTCAAGGGTCGGGCCCCGCTCTGGAACGTCATGGGCGCCGGGAACTGGGCCAGCGACCCCGACTACGCCCGCAAGGTCCTGAGCCTGTACGCGCAGATGCTGGCCTTCACGGCCTCCCGGTCCGCCTGACCCCCGTCGTCGGTGACCAGAGCGGCGAAGCCGGGGTTCGCGGCCGGGCCATGCCAGAATCATGCGGCCGTGCGGAGCCGGAGCAGAACGCGGAGAGGGTGACGGTGAGCGACAACGAACCCAACACTGAAGTGGAGCTCGCCGGGAGCGAGATCGCCGTTCCGGGCGACGCCGTGCTGGCCGAGGAGCTCACGGTCGAGCGCTCGCTCTGGCGCACGATGATGTGGGGCATGGTGATCGCAACCCCGATCTGCATCGTCATCTGGATGATCATCGTGGTGCTCGCCGTGGGCCCGAAGGACCCGGAGGATTGGCTGGCCTGGCTGGGCATCGGGGCCATAGTCGGCACGCTCGCCGGCGCGTTCTTCGGGGGCTGGGCCGGGTTCATCAAGAAGGCGCGCGTCCTCGACGAAGTCGACGCGCGCGGCGCGCGTCACTGACGCCGCCGATCGAACCGCCCAACCCCTAGTTGTTGTGTCCTGGGACGTTGTTGACGTCCGCTGACTAGGTGGCCCCCTGGGCCAGTGTGGAGCTGTCGAAGGCACACACAAACCCAGGGAGGCCGCTGTGCACCGTAACGCCCCGTTGACCCCGGAGGGTCGTCTCCGTCTGTGTCAGCGAATCGAGGACGGTTGGTCGGTCGCGGCAGCGGCGGAGTCGATGAACATCTCGCGGCAGACGGCCCACAAGTGGTGGTCCCGCTACCAAGACGAAGGCCCGGCGGGGCTCGAGGACCGGTCGTCGCGTCCGTGGTCGTGTCCGCATCGAAACGGCCCGGCCGGGGGAACTGGTCCACATCGACGTGAAGAAACTCGCTCGGATCCCCGACGGAGGCGGGCACAAGATGCTCGGCCGACCAGACGCAGGGCGACGCCAACGAGTCGGCTACACCCATGTCCACACCGCGATCGACGCCTACTCGCGGCTGGCCTATTCGGAGTTCGCCGGCGTCGAGAACACCGTCAACTGCGTGGCGTTCCTGGACCGAGCCGTCGCCTGGTTCGCCGACCAGGGAATCACGATCGAACGGATCCTCACCGACAACGGCAACGGCTACCGCAGCCTGCCCTGGAAACACCGCTGCGCCGAGCTCGGGATCCATCATTCCCGGACGCGGCCCTACCGGCCGGCCACCAACGGCAAGGTCGAGCGATTCAACCGCACCCTGCTCGACGAATGGGCCTACGCTCGTCTCTGGAAATCAGACGCCAGCCGAGCCCGAGCACTCACCCCTTGGCTGCACCGCTACAACCATCACCGCTACCACACCGCCATCGGCGGCCCACCCGCCAGCCGCGTCAACAACCTCCCGAGCTATAACACCTAGTCGCCGCCGGTCCCCGGAGACCGGGCCCGGCAACGGCGTCCTCGCAGTGCCGCT
>JBJSXO010000323.1:0-2467 GCA_046086425.1 Actinomycetota bacterium
GGCATCCAGGCCTTCGAGCCACAGCTCATCGAGGGCAAGGCCATCCAGATCCACCCGCTGGTCTGCACTGCCTTCAATGCCGACTTCGACGGTGACCAGATGGCGGTGCACCTGCCGCTGTCGTCGGAGGCCCAGGCCGAGGCGCGGCTGCTGATGCTCTCGGCGCACAACATCCTGTCGCCGGCGCACGGCCGTCCGATCGCGGTGCCGTCGCAGGACATGATCATCGGCGCCTACTACATGTCGGAGCAGGTGGACGGCGCGCCGGGCGAGGGGCGCGTGTTCGCGTCGCTCGACGAGGCCGTACTCGCCTACGACCACCGTCTCGCAGCGCAGGACGAGGCCGGTCCCGGGCTGTCACTCCACGCCAAGATCAAGGTGTGGATGCCGGCGGGGCGCTTCCCCGAGTCGTCGTTCCCGACCCGACTGGTGTGGGACGAGAACGCCTGGGAGTGGAAGACCGCCGACCCCGACGCCATCGTGATCAAGCGCTACGCGGCGAACGGTCGGGGCGGCGAGGACCGGGTGCTGGTCGAGACGACCGTGGGCCGTCTGCTGTTCAACGAGGCGTTCCCACCCGACTTCCCGTTCGTCGATCGGATCCTCAAGAAGCGCGACCTCACCGAGGTGATCGGGGTCCTCGTCGACACCTACTCGCGCGCCGAGGTGGCCACCAGCCTCGACAACCTGAAGGACCTCGGCTTCGAGTTCGCGACCCGCTCGGGGCTGACGGTCTCGATCGCCGACATCCGCACACCCGAGGCGAAGAAGAGCCTGCTCGACCAGTTCGAGGCCGAGGCGGAGCGGGTCGAGCAGCAGTACGACCGCGGCATCATCACCGACGACGAGCGGCGCCAGAAGGAGATCGAGATCTGGACCGAGGCGACCGACCAGGTGCGGGACGCCATGCAGGAAGAGCTGCGCGCGGCGAAGTTCAACCCCATCGACATGATGGTGGGCTCGGGTGCCCGAGGCAACGTCATGCAGTTGCGTCAGATCGCCGGCATGCGCGGCCTGGTGGCCAACCCTCGGGGTGAGATCATCCCGCGGCCCATCAAGTCGAACTTCCGCGAGGGGCTCTCGGTCCTCGAGTACTTCATCTCCACCCACGGTGCCCGCAAGGGTCTCGCCGACACCGCGCTGCGGACTGCGGACTCGGGATACCTGACCCGGCGTCTCGTCGACGTCGCGCAGGAGCTCATCGTCCGCGAGGACGACTGCGAGAGCACGCGGGGCATCTGGGTGGACGAGGTCGACACCGACCCGGAGCACCGCCGGGTCCTCGAGACCCGTCTGGTGGGCCGCTGCCTGGCCGACGACGTCACCCTCGCGAGCGGCGAGGTGCTCCCGCGCAACCTCGAGCTGCGCGACGAGCACGCCGAGCTGCTGGCCGCGGACCCGGGTTTCGACCGGGTCCGGGTGCGGTCGGTGCTGACCTGCGACTCGATCGAGGGTGTCTGCCGGCTCTGCTACGGCACGATGCTGGCGACCGGGATCTTGGTGGAGCGCGGTGAGGCCGTGGGCATCATCGCCGCGCAGTCGATCGGCGAGCCCGGTACCCAGCTGACCATGCGGACCTTCCACACCGGCGGTGTCGCAGGTGAGGACATCACCCACGGTCTGCCCCGGGTCGTCGAGCTGTTCGAGGCCCGCACCCCCAAGGGCGCAGCCACGCTGGCCGAGTCCACCGGTGTCGTCCGGCTCTCGGAGAACGAGAAGGGCGAGCGGGTCGTCACCGTCGTGGCCGACGACGGGACCGAGGAGGAGCACGTGGTCTCCCGCCGGGCCCCCATGGCCGTCAAGGAGGGCCAGGAGGTCCAAGCCGGCGACCGGCTCGTCGGTGACGAGAAGGCCTCGCTCGACCCCAAGAAGATCCTCGAGATCCGAGGCATCCGGGCCACCCAGGAGTACCTCGGCGAGCAGGTGCAGAAGGTGTACCGGGAGCAGGGCGTGTCGATCCACGACAAGCACGTCGAGGTGATCGTCCGCCAGATGCTGCGCCGGGTCGCGGTGTCCGAGCCCGGTGACTCCGCGTTCCTCCCCGGTGAGCGGGTGGATGCCCGGCGTTACGCCGACGAGAACCGTCACCTGGTGGAGCAGGGCCGCCAGCCCGCCGAGGGCCGTCCCGAGCTCATGGGTATCACCAAGGCGTCGCTGGCCACCGACTCGTGGCTCTCTGCGGCGTCGTTCCAGGAGACCACCCGGGTGCTCACCGAGGCGGCGATCGAGGGTCGCAGCGACAGCCTCTACGGCCTCAAGGAGAACGTGATCATCGGCAAGCTCATCCCGGCCGGGACGGGCATGCCCGAGTACCGCGACATCGAGACCGAGGCTCCCGACTACGAGCCCCTGCCCTTCTACACGATGGCCGACGACGAGCAGGACCTCGATCTCGCCGAGTGGCTCCGGGACACCGGAAGCGTCCCGGCCCCCGAGACCGGGACCGAGTTCCTCCCGGGACTGCACC
>JBJSXO010000324.1:0-15088 GCA_046086425.1 Actinomycetota bacterium
GGTCGCGGGTCGGTACCCACTTCTTTCCGCACAGGGCCTCGATGGCCTCGCCGGTGACGTGGGCCCGCACGATGTCGGCCTTGCGGCAGTAGTGGGCGAAGCGATCGTGGTCCCCGTCGTCGAGCTCGGGCCGTGCCGGCGCCTCGATCGTCTCGGGCGCCATGACCACGGTCTCGTCTCGCAGCGGGGTGTGGACGGAGGAGTGGTCGAGCGGCATCGTCCCAACGCTACCGCGCACGACCGTGTGATCGGCTGCCCGGGCCGCGCAGGTAGCCTCCGCCCGGATGGACGCGCTCGCGCTGCCGCTCGACGACGAGCCCACGCTCACCGTCGGCGAGCTCGGCGCGCGGATCGACGAGTCGATCCGGCTCGGGGTTCCCGGCTCGGTCTGGGTGCGCGGCGAGGTGTCGCAGCTGCGGGCGTCGTCCAACGGGCACGCCTACTTCCAGCTCGTCGAGAAGGACGGCCCGCGTGACGCGGTGAAGGCGGTGCTCGGTATCGCCCTGTTCCGAAAGGAGCGGGCCGTGGTGACTCGGGCGCTGGATGACGCCGGGGTCGCGCTCGCCGACGGCGTCGAGCTGCGTGTGCGCGGCCGGGTCGACTTCTATCCACCCCAGGGCCGGGTCCAGCTGATCATGAACGGCGTCGACCCGGTCTTCACGGTCGGACAGATGGCCGCCGACCGTTCCCGCGTCCTGCGCGTGCTCGCCGCGGAGGGGCTCCTGGACCGCAACGGGCGCCACGAGCTCCCGGCCGTCCCGCTGCGGGTCGGTCTCGTGACGTCGGGGGGGAGCGCGGCGTACCACGACTTCGTGCACGAGCTGGAGGCGAGCGGGTACGCGTTCCGGGTCACGCACTGTGACGCGCGCGTGCAGGGAGCGGGTTCCGAGCGCCGCATTGCGCACGCCCTGCGCCGGCTGGCGGGCCTCGAGCTCGACGCGGTGGTGCTGGTGCGCGGCGGTGGGGCGCGTACCGACCTCCGGGCGTTCGACACCGAGGTCGTCGCCCGGGCCATCGCGGCGATGCCGGTTCCCGTGCTCACCGGGATCGGCCACGAGATCGACCGCACCGTCGCCGACGAGGTGGCGCACACCTGCGCGAAGACCCCGACGGCCGCTGCGGGCGTCCTCGTCGCCCAGGTCGGTGGGTTCGCCGACGACCTCCGGCATTGCGCGCACCGGCTGGCAGAGCGGGCCCGGGCCGGATGCGGACTCGCCGCTGCGCAGCTGCGCGCCCACGACGGCCGGCTGCGCCGGGTCGCCGGGGTTGCTCCCGCACGGGAGCTCCGCGCGCTGGACGCGCGCCGCCGGCGGCTGGTCGTCCTCGCCCGTACCGGCACCCGCGACGGAGCCCGGGTGCTGCGTGCCCGCGAGCGCGGGATCGTGGTGGCCGGTCGCCGGGTCACTGCCGCCGCCGCGGCCCGCCTCCTCGCGCGTGCCGAACGCGTGGCGCCCGCCGCGCGGCACACGCTGCGCTCCGTCGATCGCGATCTCGTCGCGATCGACGCCCGGATACGCGCCCTCGACCCGCGGCGGGTGCTCGAGCGCGGCTACTCGATCACGCGGGACGCCGGAGGACGGGTGGTGCGCTCGGCGGCCACCGTGGCACCGGGTGGCATGCTGGAGACCGAGTTCGCGGACGGCGTCGTCACGAGCCGCATCACCGGGGGGAACGACGAGTGACGAAGGGCGAGGAGTCGATCGGCTACGCCGACGCCATGCGCGAGCTCGAGGAGATCCTCGAGGAGCTCGAAGGCGATCAGCTCGACGTGGACGTGCTCGCCGAGCGGGTGCGCCGGGCCAGCGAGTTGGTGAGGCTCTGCCGGGCGCGCATCGCCCGCGCGCAGGACGACGTCGCCGGCATCGTCGCCGACCTCGAGGACGACGAGGCCGAGGATCCTCCCGCCGACACCTCGGACACTGCGGACACCGCCGAGCCGTTCTGACGCCCAACCCGCGCGCGACCGGCGCCACCATCGTCCGCGTCGCGTCGGGTGACGGTTAGGGTGCGCCGGAGCGGTCCGAGTGGGTCCACCGGAGGAGCGAATGGCGCTGGTGCTCGGCGTCGGGATGTCGGCGCTGTCCACGCAGGTGGAGGTCCGCGACGCCGACGACGGCCGGCTGCTGGTCGCGGGGCGGGCTGCGCACGAGCGTGCCGTCGACGGACGGGTCGACGTCGACCCGGGGCTCTGGTGGCAGGCCCTGGTCGACGCCCGGCGGGACGCGGGCGGGGCGCTCGGTGTGAACGCGATCGCCGTCGCCGCGCAATCCGACGGCCTGGTGCTGCTCGACACCGATGGGCGCCTGCTTCGCCCCGCAGTCTTCGGGAGCGACGCGACCATGCAGGCCGACGCCGACTGGTTGGTGCGCGATCTCGGGGGCCGGTCGAGCTGGGCCACCGCGGTCGGCGCGATCCCCGACCCCGCCTCCGCCGTGGTCAAGCTCGCCCACCTCCGGTACCACGAGGCCGACCTGTTCGCCCGGCTGGGGAAGGTCCTCCTCCCGCACGACTACCTCACCTTCCGGATTGTGCGGCGCTGCGTCACCGACCGCGGGGATGCGTCGACCACGGGCTACTGGTCGCCCCGGGAGAACCGCTGGCGCGCCGACGTGCTCCGGGTCGTCGACGGTGCCGTCGAGTGGGGCCGCTGCCTCCCCGAGGTACTCGGCCCGAACGAGCCCGCGGGTGATCGCGAGGGTGTCGTCGTGGCGCCCGGGACGGGGACGCAGCAGGCCGTGGCCCTCGCCATCGGGATGCGCCCGGGCGACGTCGTGCTGGCCCTCGACCGCTCCGGCGTCTGCTTCGGGGCGCGGGAGCGCCTCACCGAGGACCCGACCGGCCGGGTCGCCGACCGGGCCGACGCCGCCGGACGGTTCCTGCCCACCGTCCGAACGCTGCGGGCCCGGGACGTGCTGGAGACCCTGGCGGGCCAGCTGGGTCTCGACCTCGGCTTCGTCGAGCAGATGGTGCTGTCGGCGCCGCCCGGCGCGGGCGGGGTGCGGTGCGTCCCTTTCCGGGAGGGCGAGGACGCCGGGCACCCTCCGGCCGCAGGCCGCCTCACCGGCCTCGGGCCCGGCGTCACCCGGGAGCACGTGGCGCGGGCGCTGATGGAGGGAATCGTGTGTGGGCTCCTCGACGCCCTCGAGGCGCTCGGCGCGGCCGGGGTCCCCACGTCGGGCCGCCTGTGGGTGACGGGCGCGGCGGCGCGCTCGAACGCCTTCCAGCGGGTGGTCGCCGACCTCGCCCAGCGCCCGGTCTCGGTGCCCCGCGAGGCCGATGCGGGAGGACTGGGCGCGGCGATGCAGGCCGCCGCGGTGCTACACGGCGTCTCCCCCGACGAGATCGCAGCGGCGTGGGGGATGGGTGCGGCCCGGGAGGTCGAGCCGGACGGTCGGGTCGACGCCGGTGCGATCCGGGCGGACTACGCCCGCCCGGGCTAGCCGGGGAGGGGACCCCGCGCCGTCGCCGCTACCGTGACGGCGTGGAGGTGGCCGACAGTCTGCTCGATCTCGTGGGCAACACGCCCCTGGTGCGGCTCGGTCGGGTCGGCGCCGGGCTCGCCTGCGACCTCGTGGCCAAGGTCGAGCTGTTCAACCCAGGTGGCTCGGTGAAGGACCGCCCGGCAGTGGCGATGATCGACGCGGCCGAGCGCGACGGGCTGCTGCGGCCCGGGGGGACCATCGTCGAACCGACGTCGGGGAACACCGGTGTGGGCCTCGCCATCGTCGCCGCCCAACGCGGCTACGGCTGCATCTTCGTCATGTCGGACAAGATGAGCGACGAGAAGGTGGCGCTGCTGCGGGCCTACGGAGCCGAGGTGGTGGTGTGCCCCACGGCGGTGCCGCCCGAGCACCCCGACTCCTATTACTCGGTCGCCGACCGGCTCACCCGGGAGACCCCGAACGCGTTCCGGCCCGACCAGTACTCGAACCCGCACAACCCGGCCGAGCACGAGCGCTCCACCGGTCCGGAGATCTGGCGCCAGACCGACGGCCGCATCACCCACTTCGTGGCCGGGGTGGGTACCGGGGGCACGATCACGGGCGTCGCCCGCTACCTCAAGGCCCAGAACCCGGCGGTGCAGGTCATCGGGGCCGACCCGGCCGGATCGGTGTACTCCGGGGGCACGGGCCGCCCGTACCTCGTCGAGGGCGTGGGTGAGGACTTCTGGCCCACCACCTTCGACCCGAGCGTGGTCGACCGGGTGGTCGAGGTGAGCGACGCCGAGTCGTTCGCCGCCGCCCGGCGGGTGACCCGTGAGGAGGGCCTGCTCATCGGTGGCTCGTGCGGGACCGCGGTGCACGCCGCACTCACCGTGGGGGCCGACCTCGGCCCCGACGACCTCGTGGTGGTGCTCCTCCCGGACTCCGGCCGCGGCTACCTGTCGAAGATCTACAACGACGAGTGGATGACCCGGTTCGGCTTCCTGCGCGCCGACGGGCCGACCGCCGGTGACGTGCTCGACGCCAAGCGGGCGGCGGCCCGGGCGCAGGCGATCCCCGACCTCGTGATCGTCACCAAGGAGCAGCCTGCCCGCCACGCGTTCGCCTTGATGCGGGACCTGGGCGTGTCCCAGGTGGTCGTCGCGGTCACCGACGAGGTGCCGCTCGCGGCCAAGGAGGTGAGCGGCGCGCTGTCGGAGCTCACGCTGATGGGCCGCGCCTTTCGCGACCCCGGGGTGCTCGACCGCCCGGCCGGCGAGGTGATGGAGCCGCCGATGCCCATGGTGGGTGTGGGCGAGACCGTCACCGACGTCGTCGAGGCCCTCGACCGGGGCCCTTCGGTGCTCGTGCTCGACGGTGGTCATCCGGTGGGCGTGCTGACTCGCCAGGACGTGCTCTCCTTCCTCGTTGAGCGGACCACGCCGTGAGCGGCTTCGAGACCCGGGCCATCCACGCGGGCCAGGAGCCCGACCCGGTGACCGGCGCCGTGGTCACCCCCATCTCGCTGGCCACGACCTTCGTGCAGTCCGAAGTCGGTCGGCACCGTGGCTTCGAGTACGCCCGTACCGGCAATCCCACCCGCCAGGCCCTCGAGGAGTGCCTGGCCTCGCTCGAGGGCGCTCGTCACGGCGTCGCCTTCGCCAGCGGCATGGCGGCGCAGGACGCGATCCTGCGCGCGCTCGTCCCCGGCGACCACGTGGTGATCCCCGACGACGCCTACGGCGGCACGTACCGCCTGGTCTCGGCGGTCCTCGCCCCTGCCGGGATCTCGTGGAGTGCCGCCGACCTCACCGACCCGGCAGCACTCGAGGCCGCGCTCCGGCCGGAGACCCGGATCGTGTGGGTCGAGACGCCCACGAACCCCATGCTCACCGTCGTGGACATCGCGGCGGTCTCCGCCATCGCCCACGCGCACGGCGCCCGCGTCGTCGTCGACAAAACCTTCGCGACTCCGTACCTGCAGCAGCCACTCGCCCTCGGCGCCGACGTGGTGGTGCACTCGAGCACCAAGTACCTGAGCGGGCACTCCGACGTCATCGGCGGTGTCGCGGCCACCAACGACGCAGACATCGCGGCGCGGCTCCGGTTCGTGCAGAACGCAGTCGGCGCAGTTCCCTCGCCGTTCGACTGCTACCTGGTGCTGCGCGGGATCAAGACGCTGGCGGTGCGGATGGACCGCCACGCAGAAAACGCCGCGGCGATCGTGGCGATGCTCGCCGAGCACCCGGCGGTGGCCCACGTGCTCTATCCCGGCCTCCCGATGCACCCGGGGTACGACGTCGCGCGGCGCCAGATGCGGAACTTCGGCGGGATGGTCAGCTTCGTCGCCGCGGGCGGTGAGGCCGCGGCGCTGGCCGTCGTCGCGCAAACGAGCGTCTTCACGCTGGCCGAGTCGCTCGGTGCCGTCGAGTCGCTCATCGAGCACCCGGCCCAGATGACGCACCTCTCGGCCGCCGACTCGCCGTTGGCGGTCGACCCCGGCCTGGTGCGGCTCTCCGTGGGGATCGAGAGCGTGGTGGACCTAGTCGACGACCTGCGGCGTGCGCTCGACGAGGCCGGGGCTGCGGCGTCCGAGCCACCGGGCTGGCGGGGTGCGATCCAGCGCCGCCGCCGGCGCGCCTCCGAACGCCGACCCTGAGCCGACGGCCTCGAGCCGCCGGACGTCCGCGGGACCGGTCAGCCGCGCTGGCTGGCGAGTCGGCGCTGCTTGAACTGCGCCTTGATGAAGTCGCGGTTCATGAGCGCGATGAAGTCGATGGAGATCTCCTTCGGGCACGCAGCCTCGCACTCACCGTGGTTCGTGCAGGACCCGAAGTACTCCTCCATGGTGTTCACCATGTTGGTGACGCGCTCCCACCGCTCGGGCTGGCCCTGGGGGAGCAGGTTGAGGTGCATCACCTTCGCTGCGGTGAAGAGTTGGGCGGCGCCGTTGGGGCAAGCCGCCACGCACGCACCGCAGCCGATGCACTGGGCGGCGTCCATGGCCGTGTCGGACACCGCCTTGGGGACGAGGATCAGGTTCCCGTCCGGCGCGCTCCCGGTGGGGGCGGTGATGTAACCCCCCGACTCGACGATGCGGTCGAAGGCCGAACGGTCGACCACGAGGTCGCGCACGAGCGGGAAGGCAGCGGCCCGCCACGGCTCGACCGTGATCTTCGCCCCGTCCGCGAACTTCCGCATGTGCAGCTGGCAGGTCGCGGTGCCCAGCTCGGGACCGTGGGGCCGGCCGTCGATCATCATCGAGCACGAGCCGCAGATCCCCTCACGGCAGTCGTGGTCGAAGGCCACCGGCTCCTCGCCCTTCGCGACGAGGCGCTCGTTGAGCACGTCGAAGAGCTCGAGGAACGACATGTCCTCGCTGACCTCGTCGACCTCGTAGGTCTCGAAGCGGCCGGTGGCGGTGGGCCCGGCCTGACGCCAGACGCTCAGGGTGACCTTCATGGGTGCTCGTGCTCCTGGTGTGCGGGGCCGGCCGACCGCTACTTGTACGACCGCTGGGCGAGGTGGACGTACTCGAACTCGAGCGGCTCCTTGTGGAGTGCCGGGTTCGCGTGGTCGCCGGTGTACTCCCAAGCGGCCACGTAGGCGAAGTTCTCGTCGTCGCGCAGGGCCTCGCCGTCCTCGGTTTGGTGCTCGACGCGGAAGTGGCCGCCGCAGCTCTCCTCGCGGTGGAGCGCGTCCCGGCACAGCAGCTCACCGAACTCGAGGAAGTCGGCGACACGCCCGGCCTTCTCGAGGGACTGGTTGAGCGTCGAGGCCTCGCCGAGGACCCGGACGCTGGCCCAGAACTCCTCACGCAACGCAGGGATCTCCGCGATCGCCTTCTCGAGGCTCACCTGGCTGCGCTCCATCCCGCAGTTGTCCCACATGATCTTGCCCAGCTCGCGGTGGAAGTAGTCCACCGAGCGCGACCCGCCGACGGACAGCAGCCGGTTGGTCATGGCGTCGACCCCCTGCCGGGCCTCGACGAACACGGGGTCGTCGGTCGGGACGGGCTGCGCCCCGAGCTGCGGGGCGAGGTAGTCGCCGATGGTCGCAGGCAGGACGAAGTAGCCGTCGGCCAGGCCCTGCATGAGGGCCGACGCACCGAGCAGGTTCGCCCCGTGGTCGGAGAAGTTGGCCTCGCCCACGACGTACAGGCCGGGAACGTTGCTCATGAGGTTGTAGTCCACCCAGAGCCCACCCATGGTGTAGTGGACCGCCGGGTAGATCCGCATCGGCACGACGTAGGGATCCTCGCCGGTGATGCGCTCGTACATCTGGAACAGGTTCCCGTACCGCTCCTCGATGACGTGGCGGCCGAGCCGGTCGATGGCCTCGGCGAAGTCGAGGTACACGCCGTTCTTGAGCGGACCGACGCCGCGGCCGGCGTCCACCTCGCGCTTGGACGCCCGTGAGGCGACGTCGCGGGGGACGAGGTTCCCGAACGCGGGGTAGCGCCGCTCGAGGTAGTAGTCGCGGTCGGCCTCGGGGATCTGGTCGGGCGAGCGGGTGTCACCGGCGTCCTTGGGCACCCAGATCCGCCCGTCGTTGCGCAGCGACTCGGACATCAGGGTGAGCTTGGACTGGAACTCGTCGCTGGCCGGGATGCAGGTGGGGTGGATCTGCGTGTAGCAGGGGTTCGCCAGGTACGCACCCCGCTTGTACGCCCGCCAGATCGCGGTGACGTTGCTGGCTTTGGCGTTCGTCGACAGGAAGAAGACGTTGCCGTACCCGCCGGTGGCGAGCACCACGGCGTGCGCGGAGTGCGAGGTGACCGCGCCGGTCATGAGGTTGCGGGCCACGATCCCCACCGCCCGGCCGTCCTTGGTGACCAGGTCGAGCATCTCGCTGCGGTTGTGCAGCTCGACGTTGCCGAGGTGGATCTGGTGCGCCAGCGCCTGGTACGCGCCGAGCAGCAGCTGCTGGCCGGTCTGGCCCCGTGCGTAGAAGGTCCGCGAGACCTGGGCCCCACCGAACGAGCGGTTGTCGAGGAGGCCGCCGTACTCGCGGGCGAACGGAACGCCCTGCGCGACGCACTGGTCGATGATGTCGACGCTGACCTGCGCGAGGCGGTACACGTTGGCCTCGCGAGCGCGGTAGTCCCCGCCCTTGACCGTGTCGTAGAACAGCCGCTGCGCCGAGTCGCCGTCGTTGCGGTAGTTCTTGGCTGCGTTGATGCCGCCCTGGGCCGCGATGCTGTGCGCGCGGCGCGGCGAGTCGTGGAAGGTGTGCAACTCGACCCGGTACCCGAGCTCGGCGAGGCTGGCCGCGGCCGAGGCGCCCCCGAGGCCCGATCCCACCACGATGATCTTGAACCGCCGCTTGTTCGACGGGTTCACGAGCTTGACGTCGAACTTGTGGTTGTCCCACTTGTGCTCGATGGGACCCGCAGGGATGTGGGCGTCGAGGGTTCGGTCAGTCATCAGTTCACCACTCCGGTCACGACGAGCAGAGGCATGCTGACGTTGCCGATCACGACGATCGACGCAAAGCCGATCGCGAACAGGCGACGCCAGTTGTTGAACTTCCTGCTGTTCCACCCGAGGCTCTGGAACATGCTCCAGCCGCCGTGGTAGAGGTGGATCCCGAGCGCGATGTTCGCCACGATGTAGGCGATCGCCACCGGCACGCGCTCGAAGCTGTGGATGATGTTCTCGTAGACCTCACCGCGGGTCCACTCGGCGCCGGTCGCGCCCCACGTGAGGTCGAGCAGGTGGAACACGACGAAGAGCCCGACGATCACGCCGGTCCAGCGCATCGTGCGGCTGGCGAAGTTCGCCGCCGCGTAGTCCCGCGGCGCCTGGTATTTGTCGGGACGCGCCTTGTGGTTCATGCGGGTCAGTTGGGCGGCCGAGAGGATGTGGATCCCGAACGCCGCGATCAAGCCGAGCCGCAGGCCCCAGAGCAGCACGGTGCGGGGGAACACGGGCTCGCCCATGTCGCGGAGCCATTCGGCGTAGTCGTCGATGTGCTCGGCACCGAGGTAGAGCTTGAAGTTGCCGATCATGTGGGTGAAGACGAAGCCCATCAGCATGATCCCGGTGATCGCCATCAGCCACTTCTTGGCCACCGCGGACCGGTAGAACTCGACGATGAACGGGCGCGGGCGCCCTTCCTTCGGCACCGGGTGGGCGGGCCGCTCGAGCCGCATCTTCGGAGCGTCGTCGACCTTGGTCATGCCAACTCCAACTTCGGGTGGTGTCCCCACGGGCGGAGAATCTGTGCGAACGCTAGCCCCGGGGCCCGGGCCGGGGCCTATTCGGGCGCGGGTAGCGTGATCGGCCGAGCGGCCCGGCGGGGCTCGCGACAGGAGCAGATCTGATGCATCGTCCCGGAACCCTGGGTGAGCTGCGCGAGAGCGGCTGGGTGTCCCGCCCGGTCAAGCAGGAGATCCGCGAGAACGCGGTGGCGAGGATCGCCGCGGGTGAGCCGGTGGTCGAGGGTGTGGTGGGCTACGAGGAGACGGTGCTGCCCCAGCTCGAGAACGCCGTCCTCGCCGGGCACGACGTCATCCTTCTGGGCGAGCGCGGCCAGGCCAAGACCCGGATGATCCGCTCGCTGGTGGGCCTGCTCGACGAGTGGATGCCCATCGTGGCCGGCAGCGAGATCAACGACGACCCCTACGCCCCGATCTCGCAGCACGCCCGGGTGCTCGTCGCCGAGCGGGGCGACGAGACCCCGATCGAGTGGGTGCACCGGGAGCGCCGGTTCTCGGAGAAGCTGGCCACTCCCGACACCTCGATCGCCGACCTCATCGGCGAGGTGGACCCGATCAAGGTCGCCGAGGGGCGGTACCTCTCCGACGAGCTGACGATCCACTACGGCCTCGTGCCGCGGACCAACCGCGGCATCTTCGCGATCAACGAGCTGCCCGACCTCGCGGAGCGCATCCAGGTCGGTCTGCTCAACGTCCTCGAGGAGCGCGACGTCCAGATCCGGGGCTACAAGATCCGCCTCGAGCTCGACCTGCTGCTCATGGCGTCGGCCAACCCCGAGGACTACACCAACCGGGGGCGCATCATCACCCCGCTCAAGGACCGTTTCGGCGCCCAGATCCGCACGCACTACCCGCTCGACGTCGCGCTCGAGATGGACGTGATGGAGCAGGAGTACCTCCCGGTGGAGGTTCCGGGCCTTCCGGTGCGGATCCCCGAGTTCATGACCGAGGTGGTGGCCGCGGTGAGCCAGCAGGCCCGCCGCTCCCCGCACATCAACCAGCGCTCGGGTGTGTCGGTGCGGATGTCGATCGCCAACTACGAGACCCTCGTTGCCAACGCCACGCGGCGAGCCCTGCGCAATGGTGAGGACGAGGTGGTGCCGCGGGTCAGCGACCTCGAGGCGCTGGTGCCGAGCACCGCGGGCAAGGTGGAGTTCGAGACCGTCGACGACGGGCGCGAGGAGCAGATCCTCGACCGCATCGTCAAGGCCGCGATGCTCGAGACGTTCCGGGCCCAGTGCCGGCCCGAGCAGCTCGTCGACCTCGTGCACGCCTTCGACGAGGGGACGGTGGTACACACCGGCCCCGATGTGCCCGCGGCGGAGTACGGCTCGGTGCTCAGCGACCTGCCTGCGCTGCGCGTGGTGCTCGGCGAGCTCGAGGTGGGGGAGAGCCCGGCGCAGGTCGCGTCGGCCGTCGAGTTCGTGCTCGAGGGCCTGCACCTGTCGAAGCGCCTCAACAAGGACGCGCTCGGCACCCGCGCTACCTACCGCGGCAAGTCCTGACCCACCCCCGACGTGCGTATCTGACCGTCGTCTACGGGCGGCGGGGGTGGCCCGTCCGCCACCGGGTCAGATGCCGCTCTGGCGGTCGAAGACCCCGCAGCCCTGGTTCCAGTAGCGGTTGACGTTCTCGACCGCCTGTCGGACCTCGGGATCGTCCTGGAGCGCGCGCTTCTGTGCCTGTGTGGGTGCGGCGGCGACGGCCCGGAGCGCAGCGAGGAAGGTGTCGGCGTCGCGGCGGATGGCCCGGGGCGCGGTCGCGGCGATGTCTTCGACCCGGGCGATCTGGCGGGCCGGGTCGAGCCGGTACCGCTTGGCCTGCCGGGACAACTCGGCTTCGTACGCACGCGCAGCACGGCAGAACGCCTTCGGTGCCTCGACGTCGCTGGTGCCCGACCGTCGGTCCAGCGTCAGCGCAACGACGATCCCGACGCAGACCAGGGTCACCACCACCCACGTCCACCGTCGCCCGCGGCGCCGGGGGACCGGGCCGGGATCGGACACGCCGGGCTCGGGCACGGGAGGGGCGTCGTCGTCCACCCGCTCATTGTGCCGCCCGCGCGGTCCCGGTCACCCACGCCGGGGCGCGCCCGCACCGGGTGCGGGGTACCCTCCGGGGATGCGGTCACGCCGGCGGTCCAACGAGTCCCGGGCGTTTCGCTACTCGGCCTGGGACGGCACCCAGAAGGGCTTCGACCTCGACGCCGACGCCCTGCTCGACGAGATGACCGACGACCTGCTGTACCACGGTGACCTCCACGCGGCGATGCGGCGGATGATGCAGCAGGGCCTCACCGACCGTAACGGCGAGGACCTCATGGGCATGCGCGAGATGCTCCAGCGCCTGCGCGAGCGCCGGCGGGAGATGCTCGAGCGCTACGACCTCGGCGGCGTCTACGAGGACATCGCCAAACGGCTGCGCGAGATCGTCGACGAGGAGCGGGAGGGCATCGAGCGCCGGGTCGACGACGCCACCCGCGGCGGCGACGAGCGCCAGCGGGACATCGTGGACCAGGTTGCCCAACAGCGGCGTGAGCAGCTCGACCAGCTCCCCCCCGACCTCGCCAGCCGCGTGCAGGAGCTCCAGCAGTACGAGTGGATGGACGACGGCGCCCGGCAGAAGTTCGACGAGTTGATGGACGAGCTACGCGACCAGCTCATGCAGAGCTACTTCAACCAGATGTCCGAAGGCATGCAGAACCTCACGCCCGAGCGGATGCAGCGCATGAAGGACATGATGGCCGAGCTGAACCACATGCTCGAGCAGCGCGAAGCCGGTGAGGAGCCGGACTTCGACGGCTTCATGGAGCGCTACGGCGACTTCTTCCCGGGCAACCCGCAGTCTCTCGACGAGCTGCTCGAGCAGATGGCGCAGTCGATGGCCCAGATGCAGCAGCTGATGAACTCGATGTCACCGGAGCAGCGAGCCCAGCTCCAGGCGCTCGCCGAGTCGATGCTCGAGGACATGGACCTGCGCTGGCAGGTCGACCAGCTGTCGCGCAACCTCCAGCAGGCGTTCCCGCAGCTCCCATGGGAGCGGTCGATGAACTTCCGCGGCGACAACCCGCTCTCGATGGCGCAGATGCCCGGCCTCCTCGACCAGCTCGGCGACATGGACGACCTCGAGCACCTCCTCCAGCAGGCGACGCAGCCCGGCGAGCTCGCCGAGGTGGACATCGACCGGGCCCGCGAGCTGCTCGGTGACGACGCCGCCCGGTCGCTCGAGCGCCTTGCGGAGCTGGCCCGCATGCTCGAGGACGCCGGCCTGATCGAGAACCGTGAGGGCCGGCTCGAGCTCACGCCCCGGGGTCTGCGGGCCATCGGGCAGAAGGCCCTCGGCGACCTGTACCGCAAGCTCGTGAAGGATCGCTCGGGTCGCCACGAGTTGCAGGCGGCCGGGACCGGCCACGACCCGGCCTATGAGCACAAGCCCTACGAGTGGGGCGATCCCTTCCGCCTCGACGTGCAGCAGACGGTCAAGAACGCGATCTGGCGCCAGGGCGCCGGCACGCCGGTGCGGCTCACCCCGGCCGACTTCGAGATCGAGCGCACCGAGCAGACGACCCGCAGCGCCACGGTCCTCCTCCTCGATGTGTCGATGTCGATGCCCATGCGCGACAACTTCCTCCCGGCCAAGAAGGTGGCGATGGCGCTGCACGCGCTCATCACGAGCCAGTACCCCCGGGACTACTTCGGACTGGTGAGCTTCGGCCGCGTCGCCCGGGAGGTGGCGCCCGAGAAGCTGCCCGAGATGAGCTGGGACTTCGAGTGGGGCACCAACATGCAGCACGCCCTGCTGCTGGCCCGCAAGATGCTCAGCCACCAGTCGGGCACCAAGCAGGTGATCATGGTCACCGACGGCGAGCCGACGGCCCACATCACTCCCGACGGCCAGGCCTACTTCGACTACCCACCGTCACCGGTCACGATCGAGGAGACCCTGAAGGAGGTGATGCGCTGCACCCGGGAGGGGGTCCGCATCAACACCTTCATGCTCGACGACGGGTGGAACCTCAAGACCTTCGTCGAGCAGATGTGCCGGATCAACCGGGGCCGGGCCTTCTACACCACGCCGGACACGCTCGGGGACTACGTCCTCGTGGACTTCCTCGAGCAGCGCCGCGAGCGCCGCCGGGCCAGCTGATCGGGCGCTCGGGACCGGCGCGCGGGAGATTTCTCCCGCCGTACCCCCGGAATTCGGGCAAAATCCGCGAAATTTCCCCCAGATCGGCAACTTCCACTTGCACGCAGGCCCCTCGACCCGTCAGAGTAACGGCGTTGTAATTCCACGGATGTCATTCCCGGGCCCCCGGGGTGACCCGCCCGGCGTCACGATCATCGGCGTCGAACAGAAGGGGGATGCCGATGCAGGTATTCGAGATCGTCAGACTCCTCGGATCCGACGCCGTCGAGGAAGAGCGCCGTTGGCAGGAGCGGGCGAACTGCCTCGGCGTCGACCCGGATCTTTTCTTCCCCGAGCGCGGGGCCTCCACCCGTGAGGCCAAGTCCGTGTGCCGGGGCTGCGAGGTGAGTGACGAGTGCCTCGAGTACGCGCTTGCCCACGGTGAGAAGTTCGGGATCTGGGGCGGGCTCTCCGAGCGAGAGCGCCGCCGGGTACGCCGCCAGCGGGCGCTCGAGCGCCGGGGTGCCGCTACCGCCTGACCCGCTGGTCCGGGGAGCGCCCCGGGCGCCGGTCCCTCAGGCCCGGCGTGCCCCAAGGCGCCCCTCGATCGTGACCTCGGGCCCGAGTTCGGCCCGGGCAGCGAACGCCGGGCTGCAGCGGGCCAGCTCGGCCGCCGGGAGCAGCCCGACCAACTCGATTCGGGCCACGGCTGCCCCGGCTCGGGTCACGGCGGCCTCCGCCGCCGTGCACGCCTCCTCCACGCCGGTGCGCGCCAGGTCGACCAGGTTCATCGACACCTGGGCCACGCCCCGGCTGGCCAGCGCGAGGCCGAGGGCCCGGACCCCCGGGAGGCCGCCGTCGCTCTCGCGCACCTCGGCCGCCACGGCTCGGGCCAGGGCCGGGTCGTCCCGGTCGAGCCAGCAGTTGACGGCCACGAGGGGCCGCCGGGCCCCTACGGCCACCGCGCCGAGGCGCGGGTGGGGCTCGGCGAGGCCCAGGTCGGGCCCGAAGCGGGTGAACGCACCCCGGCGCACCTCGGGCAGGCTCCGGCCGCCTTCGGCGCAGTCGTCGTAGAAGAACACTGGCACCGCCAGCTCCGCGTTGACCCAGGCCGCGAAAGCGAAGGCCGCGTCCACGGCACCGAGGGCCGGCTCGTCCAGGGCGACGAACGGCACCACGTCGAGCACGCCGAGGCGGGGGTGGACGCCGGCGTGGTGGCGCAGGTCGAGGCGGCCGGCGACCGCAGTGGCCAGGTCCACGACCGCCGCCAGGGCGTCCCAGGTGCCGGGCCCGGCGAGGGTGAGGACGCAACGGTGGTGGT
>JBJSXO010000325.1:0-2087 GCA_046086425.1 Actinomycetota bacterium
GCCGACCGGTGAAGGGCTCCCCGTTCGCGTGGGACACCGGCGCTCGCTGGTGCTCAGCCCGGCACCTCGCCGCGCACCGCCCGCCGAGCGACATCCTCACGACCGGCCAGTCGATGGTCACCCGCATGGCCTACTGCCGCAACGGCGTGGTCGACGCCCCGACGATCTGGTTGATCCCGTTCGACGGGTTCGTGGACGCGATCCGCCGGGCCGAGGCGCTGCTCGCCGACGATCTCGCCGGCGACGGCATCAAGGAGTGGGCTCCCGCCTACGGCATCGGTCCCTCCGGTGAGCACGTGGGCCTGCACCTGCGCTTCTACTCGAGGTGGAACGACGACGACGTCGTGCGCCAGCGTCGCTTCGCCGAGGAGGTCGGGGCGTACGGGATCGCCGACTTCGGGCTCGACCACTCCATCCCGTACGACCCCGCGACCGACGCAGACCGCATCGACATCGACTACTGCGCGGTCCGCGACCTCGACGGCACGGTCCGGGCCTACTCGGTCGACGGCCACGTCTACTCCGTCGACTCCTCGGCGCTCTACCAGGGCCTTCCTGCCTTCCGTCGCGCGGTCAACCGCGGCCGCCCGAACCGGCGGCGCCACCGGTGAGCGAGCCCATCGTGCGTCCACGCCACCGACCGACCTGACCGACCGAACCGCCCACCAACCCACCACCAGGAGGAGCATCCCATGAAGCAATGTCCCGTCTGTCACAGCTGGATGACGCGCCGCATCGTCCAGGGCGTCAACGTCTGGTTCCAGTGTGGCCGCTGAGGACCCACGTTCGCCTAGGCCGTGGGTCGTCGCCGGGCGCGGCTCACCAGCCCGCGCTGTGAGGTCTGCGGCGCCAAGGGCGCCTGGAGGCTCTCGCTGCAGGACTGGGGCTGCTGTGACGCGCACGTCGACGCGCCCAAGCCGGACCGACCCGTCTATCACTTCCGCACCGGGGAGCGACTGGCGGCGGGTGCACCGGACCCGAAGCCCTATCGTGCGGAGATCCTCCGCCTCGACGAGATGCTCTATCCCATCGACCATCTCGACTTCGCGGTGGACATCAATCCGGGTGAGGGGATCGACGTCGACGAGGACCCCGACGCGCACCCTGACGACAACCCCGACGCAGGTACCCCATGACCCGGATCGGCGGCCACGTCCACGAGATGCGCCGCAACGTCGTGGTGTCACGGGTGCTGCTGGTCGCCAACCTGGCGCTGCTCGGCGCCACGGGTGCACTGTTCGCCCGTCTCATGGATGCGGGTCTCGTGGGGACGCTCAAGGCCGCCGGGGTGTTCCTGGCCGGGGGAGCGCTCGCGATCGTGATCAGCCTGGCCCGGCTCCCCCGGGTGACCGGGGCCTATCCCGCAACCGGCTATCTCCCCGAGGTCCGGGGACTCCTCGACGGCGTCTCCCTCGCCGCAGGGATCCTCCCGCCCGCGCTGTACCTCATCCAGGACCCGTACCCCAACGCGTTCGCGTTTGGCGTGCACCCCAACCGCGCCCGGGTCGCGGTCACCACCGGTCTGCTCGACATCATGACGCCCCGCGAGGTCGAGGCCGTCCTCGCCCACGAAGTCGCCCATATCGCCAACCGCGACACCCAGGTCATGACGATCGCCTACGGCACCTTCGCGTTCCTCAACTTCATCTCGATGTTCTGGGCCTTCATCGCCGCTGCGGCCGCAACGGGAGCGATCACCACCGGCGACGACGACGAGGGCGTCGCCATCGTGGCCGGCGTGATCGGGTTGTTCGCGTTCTTCATGCTGCTGCTCACCCTCCCGGTGACCGCCGGGTCCTGGCTGCTCACCATGGCGATCTCTCGCGACCGGGAGGCCCTCGCCGATGCCACCGCCGTGCGCTACCTGAGCTCGCCGACCCAGCTGCGGCATGCGTTCGAGAAGATGGCCGCCTACCCCGTGCGTCCCTACACCCGCCAAATCGCCGCGATGTGCGTCCACGGGGCGGGCAAGCACCGCTCCGCGGGCAGCACCCACCCGCCCATGGGCTGGAGGATCAACACGCTGCGCCGGCTCGAGGGCCTCCCGCCCGACGAAGCCGCCGTCGCCTACCTCGAGGCCGCGCCCA
>JBJSXO010000326.1:0-9884 GCA_046086425.1 Actinomycetota bacterium
GCGGCGGGGGTCGGGTCCGCCGCGGCGAGCAGTTTTTGCTCCGCGCCGACGTCCCCTGTGTCGTCCCCCACCGCCACCTCCTCGCCGAAGGGCCCGATCACCGCGGAGTCGCCTGCGTACTCGAGCCGGCCCCCCTCCCCGACCCGGTTGACACCGACGACGTAGGCCTGGTTCTCGATCGCTCGCGCCCGCAGCAGCGTCTGCCAGTGCGCCCGCCTCGGCGCGGGCCAGTTGGCGACGACGAGATAGCAATCGGTGTCGGGAGCGAGCGCCCAGAAGTCGTCGGCGAAGCGCAGGTCGTAGCAGACGAACAGGCTCACCCGGACGCCGTCGACCACCACCGTCACCGTGCGGTCGCCCGAGGCGAAACGCTCGTGCTCGCCGGCGAAGCTGAACGGGTGGATCTTCGCGTAGCGGTGCCGCTCACCCGCCGGGCCGGCCAGGACCAGGCAGTTGGTGGGCCGCTCGGCTCCGGGTGCGCGCTCGGCCACCGACCCGCACACCCAGACACCGTGGGTCACAGCCTGCTCGGCGAGGAACCGGGTGCTGGGGCCGTCGACCGGCTCGGCGATCCGGGCGACGTCGGCCGAGAAGCCGGTCGAGTACATCTCGGTAAGGGCGACCAGTTGCGCTCCGGCCCCGGCCGCCTCGGCGATCTGCGGCGCGAGACGGGCAAAATTCGCCTCGGGGTCCTCCCACACGATGTCGTGCTGGACCGCAGCGACCCTCATGCTCGTCGCTTTCCGGCCCGGGGTCGGCGCGATCCGGCCATCAGGCGAGGCCCTTGAGACGGGTGACCGCATCCTCGAGAACATCACGCCGCTTGCAGAATGTGAACCGCACGAGCGGCGCACCCACGATGACGTCGTCGTAGAACACCACGGTCGGCACCGCCACCACCCCGCAGCGCTCCGGCAGCGAGCGGCAGAAGGCGAGCCCGTCGTGCTCGCCGAGCGGGCGGATGTCGACGGTCACGAAGTACGTGCCCGACGGGGCGAAGACGTCGAACCCCACGTCGACCAGGCCGCTCGACAGGAGGTCCCGCCGTTCGGCCATCTCTCGCGCGATCCGGGTGAAGTAGGCATCGGGGAGGCCGAGGCCCACTGCGGCGGCGTGCTGGAACGGCGCGCCGTGGACGTAGGTGAGGAACTGCTTGACCGTACGCACCGCGGCAACGAGGTCAGGCGACGCGCAGACCCAGCCCGTCTTCCACCCGGTCATGGAGAAGGTCTTGCCCGCCGAGGAGATCGTCACGGTGCGGTCACGCATCCCCGGGAGCGTCGCGAGGGGCACGTGCTCGGCGCCGTCGTAGACGAGGTGCTCGTACACCTCGTCGGTGATCGCGATGAGGTCGCGTTCGATGCACAGCGCTGCGATCGCCTCGAGCTCGACCCGCGAGAACACCTTCCCGGTCGGGTTGTGGGGCGAGTTGAGGAGCAACGCCCGGGTCCGCGGCGTGACGGCGGCCCGCAACGTCTCGAGCGAGAACCCGTAGTCGGGGGGACGGAGGGTCACACAGCGGCGCTGGGCGCCGGCCAGTGCGATGCACGCGGCGTAGGAGTCGTAGTACGGCTCGAACACCACCACCTCGTCGCCTACCTCGAGCAGCGCGAGCAGCGCCGCCGCGACCGCCTCCGTGGCTCCCGCAGTGACCAGGACCTCCGTGTCCGGGTCGTAGGTCAGCCCCCAGAAGCGCTCCTGGTGCGCCGCCACTGCGTGGCGCAGGGGCGCGATGCCGATGCCCGGCGGGTACTGGTTGTCGCCGGCGCGGATCGCGGCGATCGCCGCCTCGACCATCTCGGGCGGGCCGTCGGTGTCGGGGAAGCCCTGACCGAGGTTCACCGATCCGGTCGCGACCGCGAGCGCCGACATCTCGGCGAAGATCGTCGTCCCGAGGCCCTGCATCCGGTCCACGAGGTGGGGGTTGCGGTCGGGGCGGGGACGGCGGCCGGTCACAGGCGGAGCCTACGACCGGGCGTGGCCGGCGCACGCCACCGGCAGGACCACGGCCCCGAAATCGACGGTCAGATACGCACGTCGGCTCCGTTTTCGACGGTCAGATACGCACGTCGGGCGGGGGTGGGGGTCAGACGAGGAGGCGGGCGCGCAGCTCGTCGAGCACGGCCGGTTCCACGCCGATCGACGCCGTGTAGCCCGCCCAGTCGCCCCACTCGGCGTGCACCCGGGTGAGTGTGGCGACCATCGACTCCGGGTAGGCGTGCTGCAGGTCAGCACCGATCCGGTGGGCCCGACGCTCGACCTGCGGGTCCTCGACCGTGCGCAGCGCGTGGATGCGGTCGATCACCTCCCCCGTGAGCGCGTAGTCGGCGACGATGTCGTCGTCGGAGACCCCGAGGAGGCCCAGCACCATTGCGGCGAACACCCCGGTGCGGTCCTTGCCCGCGGCGCAGAAGAACACCACCGGCTCCACCGAGCGGGCGACGTGACGCAGCGCGGTCGCGTAGGCCTGCGCCCCGTTGCGCAGCATCGACACGTAGGCGTCGGGTGCAGTGACGAGCGTCTGCATGATCGCCTCGTCCTCGACCAGCGGCCGGGTGGTGTCGAAGGTCGGGAGGTGGAGGTGCTCTGCGTCGAGGAGCTCGATGCCGCCCCAGCCGTTGGACTCGAGCTCATGGGTGGTGCGGAAGTCGATGACGGTGGTGACGCCGAGCGCGTGCACGCGCGCGACGTCGGCGTCGGTGAGCCGGAACAGCGCGTCGCTCCGGAACAGATGCCGGCGGCGCACGGTCCTGCCTCCGGCGGCGGCGTACCCACCGAGGTCGCGGAAGTTCACCGGGCCCTCGAGGTCGAGGCGCCGGAGCTCCTGGGGATCGATCTCGCCGGTGCCTGCGCTCACGGGGACGTCTCCTGATCGGGACCGGGTGCGAGGAGGGATTCTCGCATCGCCGCGATCGTTCCCGGGTCCGCACCGAGCGACGCGAGGTAGGGCGACCAGCCGCCGTGTCGCTCGCGAAGCAGCCGGAGAAAGGCCAGCATCGTCTCGGCCCGGGCGGTCGCCATGTCGGGCGAGAGGTTGCGCCAGGCCCGGACGTCACTCGGGTAGTCCCGGCGGCTCACGGCGTGGATCGCGTCGAGCGCGTCCTGGGTTCGTGCGTAGTCGGCAGCGACGGTCTCGTCGGGCACCCCGAGCACGCCCAGGACCATCGCCGCCGCGACGCCGGTGCGGTCCTTCCCTGCGTTGCAGAAGAACACCACCGGGGTGGCGGCCGGATCGGCGAGCAGCGTGACCAGGCCCACGAAGCACCCGGGGCCCTCGGCGAGATAGCCGAGGTAACGCTCGGGGGCCGGCACCGGAGTGCCTTCGGGCGCGTCGGCGCCCAGCACCGCCGGGCGGGTGGGCAGGTTGTGGTACCGGGCCCCGAGGTCCTCGATTCGCCCGGTGCCCACGTGGGCGATCTCGTCGGGGGCGCGCAGGTCGACCACCGACACCACCCCGAGCGCGCGCACTCCGGCGACGTCGGCTTCGGTCATCCGGTGCAGCGCGTCGCTGCGGTAGACACGCCCGAGGCGTACCTGCCGACCATCGGTCGTCGCGTGACCCCCGAGGTCGCGGAAGTTGTGGAGGCCCTCGAGCGCGATCGGCGCGCCGGTCACCGCTCGCCGCGCCGCAGGTGGAACGTGTCGTGATCCACCATGATGAAGATGCCCTCCGCCTCCGCGCAGAGCCGGTCGCCGGCGTGGATGGTCCCGGCGGCCCGGACCTTCCGGCCCTCGATGCCGACCATCCGGGCCGCCAGCACGAGATCGGTCTTCAACGGGGTCGGGCTGCGGTACACGACCGTGAGCGTCCCGGTCATCGCGCCCACGCCGGCGGTGATGTTGGCGACGCCGAGGATCTCGTCGAACAGGGACGCGATGATCCCGCCGTGTACACAACCGGGCGGGCCCTCGTAGGCCGCGTCGACGTTGACCGCGCCGTGGACGGTGTCGTCGTCGTCGACCCACACCCGCAGCGGCGGGGCAAGCGGGTTGGCCAGACCGATCTGGGGCGAGAACGGGAAGTACCCGTGCGGCTCCCGGGACGGCACGAACGCCGGCACCGCCAGCGCCCACTCCGGGGTGACCGGGGCCAGCGCGTCGGCCACGGCCTCCACCTGGTCGGCGGCCTCGGTGAGCTGGTCCGGTGTCGCTGCGGTCAGCACCAACTGGTTGGTGACACGGCGCAGCGCAGCGGCAAGCCGTTCGTGCGCAGGACCGGGGGGATGCGTCGCGTCGGGTCCGTGCCCGTCGACGATCGGCTGGGGCGGGGGCACTCCTCGGGCTATTCGTCGACGATGCTGATCGCCTGCTTGGGGCACTGGCGAACGGCCTGCTCCACCTTGGGGCGGAGGTCGTCGGACGGAGTTTCCTGCAGGACGTAGAGGAAGTCGTCGTCTCGCACCTCGAAGACCTCGGGCGCGACGCCCATGCAGATCGCGTTGCTCTCGCAGACGTCGAAGTCGACGACGACCTTCCAAGCCATGATGGGTCCCTTCCGCACGCAGCGTTGTCGACGCGGATCGTAGACCAGGGGCGCCACCGCCACGAACTCGTCGGGGTGGGTGGCGGGGTCAGCCCCCGAACACGTCGACGAGCAGGTGCTGGCTGAGATCGCCCACGAGGTCGGAGAAGATCAGGCGGTCCGCGAAGCGCCATTCGCCCCCGACCCGCTCGAACCGGTCGTGGTAGCGACCGGCGATGATGGCCTGGAGTGCGAGGGCGTCGGTCTGCTGGAACACCGTGTAGTAGCTGCGGGCGGTGGCCGTGTCGCCGTCGACCTCGACCACGAGGTTGGTGGTGACGTGCTTGGTCCGGGGCGTGCCGTCGGGGAAGCGCCGGACCAGGCCGGTGAACGTGGCCAGCACGGCCTCGGCCCCCGCCTGGCTGGTGATGTGTCCGCCGTGCTCGGCCCGGTAGGTCGCGTGCTCGAACAGCGCAGCGACACCGGCGAAGTCGCCCCGGTCGATCCGCTCGGCGTAGGTCATGACCAGGGTCTCGACGGCGTGCCAGTCGTCGGCGGGGCTCACAGCAGGCCTCCTCGGCTCGGGGTGCGCATCAGTCCTGATCTCGGCGGTCCAGGGCTCGTCAGTCCAGGATGTT
This sequence comes from Actinomycetota bacterium, assembly GCA_046086425.1. GTDB lineage: Bacteria > Actinomycetota > Acidimicrobiia > IMCC26256 > PALSA-555 > CAIUKV01. Next base: position 5,101 of record JBJSXO010000326.1, read on the forward strand.
GACGGCGCGGGCGACCACCAGGACGATGATGCCGATCGACAAAGCCGACTGCACCATCATCGCCATCTTCGCCCAGCGGGACAGCGGCATCACGTCGGTCGGGCTGAACGCGGTGGCGTTGGTGAACGCCATGTAGAGGTAGTCGACGAAGGTCGGGTTCCACCCGTAGTCGCCGAACGGCGGTTCGGCGGTCCACTGCGGGAAGAGGAAGTCGTGGCCGCCTGCGTCGTGCGGCGACGCAGCGCGCTCGACGCGGCCTCCCCGGTCGAGCTCCCAGTACCACAGCGAGAACACGATCACGTTCGTCAACCAGATCGCGCCACCCGTGAGCAAGAGGGTCGACGGGGTCCGGATCCCCTGGCCGCGGGTCAGGTCGACTACCAAGCGGGCCCCGGCCGCGAGGTTCACGAGCGTGAGCAGGCCGGTGAGCACCAGCCCGGTCACCCGCAGACCCCGGTGCGGCTCGGTCTGGCCGCGTGTCGCGAGGAGCAGCACGATCGCGAGCAGGAACGCCACGACGTCCACCGCCCAGCGCGGATGGTTGGCCACCCGATCCGGGAGCGCGGCCATGAGCGCCACCGCGACGACGATGGCGATCGTGGCTTCTAGGCGGCTCTCCGGGGAACGTTCCATGGGCCGGCGCATTGTGCCGGGTGGGCCGGATCGAGTAAAGCCAGGGCCATCGCCCGCGGCGTCCCGGGCGTCCCGGGCGTCCGTGTCGTCCCAGGAGGTTCCCGTGAACGGCCCCATCGGCGTCTCGCAGGCGTACCACGTCAACGTCAACTGCTCGGACCTCGAGCGCTCCCTGGCGTTCTACCGCGACCGCCTCGGGCTCGCGGCGACGGTGCGGACCCGGCCCGAGGCCCCTCAGGACGGCTCCGCGTTCCGCCTCGACGAGGCGCAGTGGGACGCGTGGATCCTCCACGACGACCGGGGCCCCGGCGCCGGCCTCGCCGTCGACCTCCTCGAATGGCAGGTCCCCTCGCCGACGGGGCGGCCCCACGGCGCCGCCGACCTGGGCCTGCACCGCCTCGGGCTCTACGTGTCCGACCTCGACCGGTGCTACGCCGGCCTTGCAGCCGACGGCGTGGCGGGTCACGGCGGCCCGCCACACGAGACGGTCGTCGACGGCCGCGCCCCGGTGCGCACCGTGGTGGTCGACGACCCCGACGGCGTCCTCGTCGAGTTGGTGCAGACCGGGACCGACCGCGTCGGCTTCGTCGCGATCGGCGTGTCGGACCTCGCCCGCTCGGTCGCGTTCTACTCCGAGGTGCTGGGCTTCCGCCCGATGTTCGGCCGCGGGCCACTCCGCCAGCCAGGCGACCAGCTCGGCCTCGCCGGCGAGATCGAACTCGCGGCCGCCTACCTCGACGACCCTCGCGGGACCGGCGCGTTCATGCTCGAGTTGGTGCAGCTCCTCGATCCGGCGCCGGTCCGCCCCCCGGCCGCGCGGGCCAACCAGATCGGGATGTTCCGTCTCGCCCTGCTCACCGACGACATCGGCCGCGACCACGCCGGCCTCGTGGACCGGGGTGTCACGTGCTGGAGCCCGCCGGCCGAACTGACCATGGGTCCCGGGATCCCCCGGCTGCGGGCGCTGCTGTTCGAGGACCCCGACGGCACGGTCCTGGAGCTCGTCGAGCCCCCGGCCCCGCCGGGCTAGAAGCCCTTCGCTACCGACACCGGTGTGGCGAACTGCAAGTCGGCGCCCTCGATCGCGTCGCCGAGGCCTGCGAGCGCGGCCATCGCCGCACCGCCCATGTGCACGTCGAGCGCGGCCTGGTCCTCGTAGAGCTCGGTGACGTAGAAGACGTCGGGGTTGGCCGAGTTGCGGTGCAGGACGTACATCAGCGTTCCCGTCTCGGCCTGGACCGCGTCCTTGGCGCCGTCGAACGCGGCGATGATCTCGTCGCCCCGGCCCGCCTTGGCGGTGATGGTCGCGACCACGGACACCTTGCTCATGTGGGGTTCCTCTCTCGGTGGATCAGACTCGTCGGTCAGGCGGCGGGCCGGGTCAGCGCGCGCCGCGCACGAGTGCGCCGGGGCGGGCGCCGGTCTCGACGCCGTTGCGCATCACGACCTGGCCGCTCACGACCGTGGCGGTGTAGCCCTCCGCCCGCTGCAGCAGGCGCGGGGCGCCGGCGGGGAGGTCGTAGGCCATCGCCGGGCGCCGCAGGGTGAGGTTCGGGAGGTCGATGACGTTGACGTCACCCTTCTTGCCCGGGGCGATGACGCCGCGGTCGTGGAGCCCGTAGAGCGCGGCGGTGTCGCTGGTCATCTTCCGGATCACCAGCTCGAGCGGCAGCCGCTCGCCGCGCGACCGGTCCCGGACCCAGTGCGTGAGCATGTAGGTCTCGATCGACGCATCACAGATCGCGCCGACGTGCGCGCCGCCGTCGCCCAGGCCGAGCGCGGTGACCGGGTGCATCACCATCTCGCGGATCGGCTCCTGGGTGAACTGCGCGTACCCGAGCAGAGGCCGCAGCAAGAGCTGGCGCCCCTCGTCCTCGAGCAGGAGGTCGTAGTACAGCTCCCACGGATCCACCCCCGCGCGCTGCGCGTGCGCGGCGATCGACTCCGACGGGTCGGGCTCGTAGTCGGGCGGGTCGCCGAGGCGGAACGTGCGGTCCAGGCCCATGCCGATGAACGCCATCCGCGGGTCGGCCTCGGGCGACTCGGCGAGGATGCGCTCGCGCAGGTCCTGCTCGCGCAGGCGCGCCACCAGCGCGTCGAGGGGGAGCTCGCCGAGCGCCTTGTACGAGGGTCGGTCCCGCAGCGCGTGGAAGGTCTGGAGGCCGATGAGCAGACTGAGCGGGCGGCCGGCCACCTGCGGGCGGACGGGGATGCCCCGGTCGTGGACCTCGCCCACGAGGTCGAGCATCTTGCGCCACTGGTCGGGCTCGAGGTCGTGCTGGAGCAGCGCGAAGGTCAGCGGACGGCCGGTCTCCTCGGTCAACCGGACCATCCAGTCCATCTCACGTTCGGGCGCGGCGAGGTCCTCGCCCATCACCCCGGCCGGGGCGAGCTCGAACACGCCGGCATCCGCCTCGGCGAGGGCGCGGCCGAGCGCGAACAGCTCGTCCTCGGCGGCGAAGGTGCCCGGGACCGGCTCGCCGTCGATGGCCCGGTGGGCGATGGTGCGGGAGGTCGACACCCCGAGCGCGCCGGCCTCGATGCCCTCGCGCACGATGTGGGCCATGGCCGCGATGTCGTCGGGCGTGGCCGGCTCGTTGCGCGCACCCCGCTCCCCCATCACGTAGCCCCGTACGGCGCCGTGGGGCACCTGGGTACCCACGTCGAGCATCAGGGGCTGGTCGTCGAGGAAGTCGAGGAACTCGGGGAAGGTCTCCCAGCCCCAGCGGATGCCCTCGGCGAGCGCCGTGCCCGGGATGTCCTCCACCCCCTCCATCAGGCCGATCAGCCATTCGTGGCGGTCGGGCCGTGCGGGCGCGAAGCCCACCCCGCAGTTGCCCATCACGACGGTGGTGACGCCGTGCCAGCTCGACGGGCTCAGGGTGGGGTCCCAGGTGACCTGGCCGTCGTAGTGGGTGTGCACGTCCACGAAGCCCGGGGTCACGAGCTGCCCGGTGGCGTCGATCTCCTCGCGGCCGGGATCGTCGACGCGTCCGACCCGGGTGATCACGCCCCCGTCGATGGCGACGTCACCGGCGTAGGCCGCGGCTCCGGTGCCGTCGACGATCGTGCCGTTGCGGATGACGAGATCGTGCATGCGGGCTCCCCGGAGGACTGCGGACCGGGACCGGGCCTGCGGGACCGGTTCCGGCCGTCGGCGGCCCGCTGGACCGCGGGCGCCGTGAATCGTAACGTGTCGGATTCGTCCACGAAGGAGCCCCCGTGACGACCCGCACCCTCCCCGTCGACCTCACCGACCTCGACACCTTCGTCCGCGGGGTGCCCCACGACCAGTTCGACCTCCTCCGGGCCGAGGCGCCGGTGTACTTCCATCCCGAGAGCACCGGCGCGGGCTTCTGGTGCATCACCCGGGCCGACGACCTCCACAAGGTGAGCCAGGCCTGGGAGGTGTTCTCGAGCGAGTGGGGCATCACGCTGCACGAGGCCGAGAGCGAAGAGGCGCTCGAGCAGCAGCGGATGATGATGCTGATGATGGACCCGCCGCGGCACACGCGCCTGCGGCTGCTGGTCAACAAGGGCTTCACGCCCCGCATGGTGGAACGGCTGCACGAGCGCGTGCGCGAGGTGACACGCGCCATCGTGGACGACATCGCTGCACGCGGCGAGTGCGACTTCGTGGTCGACGTCGCTGCGGAGCTGCCGCTGCAGGTGATCGCCGAGATCATGGGGGTCCCGCACGAGGATCGGCACCAGCTGTTCACCTGGTCCAACCAGATGATCGGCTCGGAAGACCCCGAGTACGCGGTCTCGGCCGAGGTCGCGCAGAGCGCCATGGTCGAGATGTTCGGCTACGCCAACGAGCTCGCCACCTACAAGCGGGCGAACCCGTCCGACGACATCATCAGCGTGCTGCTCCAGGCGGAGGTCGACGGCGAGCGGCTGAGCGATCTCGAGTTCGACCTCTTCTTCGAGTTGCTCGCCGTGGCAGGCAACGAGACCACGCGCAATCTCATCTCACACGGGATGCTCGCGCTGATCGAGCACCCCGACCAGCGGGACCTGCTCCTCGCCGAGCCGTCCCTGCTGCCGAACGCAGTCGAGGAGATGCTGCGGTACGCGTCACCGGTGATGTACATGCGGCGCACCGCTCGCAGTGACCTCGAGGTCCGGGGTGAGACCATCAAGGAGGG
>JBJSXO010000327.1:0-6142 GCA_046086425.1 Actinomycetota bacterium
CTCGGGACGAGGTGGAGGCGCTGCGCACCGACCAGCACCCACGTGGCCGCGACGAGCACACGGTGGCGGACCAGGAGGACGCGGTAGGCCAGCCACTCGGCGATCCGGCGGGCGGGCGCGGACCGGCTCCGGGCCACCCCGGACGCGAGCGCCGCGCGGGTGCCCTCCATGAGTCGGCCGAAGGGCACCGAGGACGGGCAGGCGGCCTCGCAGCCCCGGCACTGGACGCACTCCTCCATGGCGGTCACGAAGGCGTCGTCGACCGGCGCACCGTCGAGGTCCACCGCGCGCATGGCCGCGATGCGACCCCGCGGCGACGCGATCTCGAGCCCCGTCACCCGGTAGGTCGGGCAGTGCGGGAGGCACAGGCCGCAGGCCACGCAGGAGACGAGCGCATCGGGATCGAGTCCGAGCACTGCGGTCCGCGCGTGGCCGTCGGCGGCCGGATCGTCCCGGCTCACGCCGAGCCCCCTGCACGCGAAGCCAGCGGGAGCCGGCCCGGGTTGCACGTGCCCTCCGGATCGAGGGCGTCACGGATGCGGGCCATCAGCGCGCGGTTGGGCAGCGCGACGCCGAAGCCGTCGTCGGCCCCGCCCCCGGCCTCGCGCAGCATCCAGCCCCCCTGGTCGTGCGCCAGGGCCCGGGCGATGGCCAGGGCTTCGGCCGTGGACGCGGCCACGTGCACGGTCCCCACGCCCGCCTCGCCGAGCGCCGCGACCCCGGCGGCGGTGAGCGCTTGGACCAGCGCGTCGACCTTCGCCGGAGCGACGGACGCGCGACCGCGGTGGGGCCCGGCGGGAAGCGAAGGCGGTCCGCCCGTGGGGACGCCACCGACGCGCGCCGCCTCGGCCGCGATGTCCGCCGGGAACCCCTCGAGGAGCACCGAGGTCGGGCCCGGACCCACGAGCACGGCCGCGGGCCGGAAGCCGGCGCGCAGCACTGCGAGTCCGGGCGCCTCTACCGCGAACCAGGCCGCCGCCGGGGGCAGCGGCTCGCACCGCAGCGTGACCTGGGTGAGCACGCCGAGGGTCCCGAACGAGCCGACCACGAGGCGCGCGACGTCGTATCCACTCACGTTCTTGACTGTCCGGCCCCCGCCCTTCACCCGGCGCCCGTCACCGAGCACGAGGTGCACCTCGAGGAGGCGGTTGCGCACGGGGCCGTACCGCAGGCGGCGGAGCCCCGACAGCCCGGTTGCGAGCACGCCCCCGACGGTCGCGTCGGGATCGCGGGGATCTAGCGGGCACTGCTGCCCCGCAGCGGCGAGGGTGGCGTCGAGGTCGCCGACCCGGGTACCCGCACCGACGGTGACGGTGAGCTCGGCGGGGTCGTACTCCACGATCCCTGCGGGGGCGCGTACCTCGGTCCCGGTCGGGACCGGGCCGCCCACCTCCCAATGCGTCCGGCCGCCGACCGGAACCACCGCCGTGGCAGCCCCGACGGTCGTCACCAGGGCTGCGATCGCCGCGTCGAGACCGGCGGCGTGTGCGGTGTCGGTGGGGCTCACACCCAAGTTCCTTCGGGAACGCGCGGAAGCTCCCCGCAGCGGCTCCCTCGGGGCAGGACCTTGCCGGGGTTGGCCCGTCCGTCCGGATCGAACGCGTCGCGCAGGCGGGCCTGCACATCGAGATCGTCGGTGCTGAAGATCAGCGGCATGGCGTCCCGCTTCTCGATGCCGATGCCGTGCTCTCCCGAGAGCGTTCCGCCGACCGCGACGCAGGTGTGCAGGATCTCGTCGCCCGCCGCGTGGACCCGGTCCCAGATGCCGGGTTCCCTTGCGTCGAAGACGATCAGCGGGTGCAGGTTGCCGTCGCCGGCGTGGAAGACGTTCATCATGGTCAGGCGCTGCTCATCGGCGATGCGGTAGACGTGGCGGAGCACTTCCACCAGCTTGGTGCGGGGCACCACGGCGTCGTGCAGGTAGTAGTCGGGGGCGATGCGTGCGATCGCGCCGAACGCCGACTTACGGCCCTTCCACAGGAGCGCGCGCTCGGACTCGTCCTGCGCGACCCGTACGGTCCGGGCGCCATTGGCCCGGCCGACGCCCTCGATCACCGCGATCTGCTCGGCGACACCGTCCTCGAGGCCGTCGACCTCGACGAGGAGCACCGCGGCCGCGTCGCGCGGGTAGCCGGCACCGACGTAGTCCTCGACCGCCCGGGTGATCTCGGCGTCCATCATCTCGAGTGCCGCCGGGACGACCCCGGCGGCGATGATGCCGCTCACCGTGGCCGCAGCGTCGTCGAGCGCGCCGAAGTCCAGGAGGAGGGTGCGCACGACCGGCGGGTTCGGGAGGAGGCGCACGGCGACTCGGCTCGCGATCCCCATCGTCCCTTCGCTGCCCACGAAGCATCCCCGGAGGTCGTACCCGGGCTGGTCGGCCTCGGTGCCGCCGAGACGGGCGACCGAGCCGTCGGCGAGCACGGCCTCGACGGCGAGTACGTGGGCCGACGTGACCCCCGACGCCAGGCAGTGCGGTCCCCCGGCGTTGGTGCCCACGTTGCCGCCGATTGTGCAGGCCTGCTGCGAGGACGGGTCCGGCGCGTAGTGCAGGCCGAGATGGGCCACGGCCCGGGACAGGTCCAGGTTCAGCACGCCCGGCTCCACCCAGGCGACACGCTCGACCGGGTCGACCTCGAGCACGCGGTTCATCTGGGTGGTGACGATCACGATGGCGTCCTCGAGCGGCGCAGCCCCGCCCGCGAGCCCGGTCCCGCTCCCTCGGGCGACGAAGGGCACGCCGTGGTCTGCGGCGACCCGAACCGCAGCTGCGACGTCCTCGGTGGAGCGGGGAAAGCACACCGCCTGGGTGGAGCCCGATCCGACGCCGGCGTCGCGCGCGTACAGCGCGAGCTCCAGGGGCTCGGCACGCGCGCGGTCGGGACCGAGTGCGGTGCGGAGATCGTCGAGCAGCGCGTGGGAAGCGATGGGCAAAGCCTACCGACGCCCCCGGGTCGCGTTGCTCGTCCATCCAACACGAATTCGCTCACCCTGCTCGCTACGCTCCCGGCATGCCGGCCGGACCGACCCGTGAGTGGGTGAGCTTCGACGACCCACGTGAGGACGGGCGCACCTGGGAGATCGACGTCACGTTCCTGTGCTCCTCGTGGGACTGCATCTTCGGGTCCGGCTGCCAGGGCGTGTACACCGAGCCGGCGGCCGAGCTGGTGCAGGGCTGCTGCTCGTACGGTGCGCACTTCACCGACAAGGCGGACCGCCAGCACGTGGAGCACCTCGCCCGGGACGTCCCCGACGACCTCTGGCAGTTCGCCAAGATCGGCAAGAAGCAGGGCATCGCGGCCAAGGTGGGCAAGCACGAGGGCAAGACCGACTGGCGCACCCGGCTCGTTGACGACGCGTGCATCTTCCTGAACCGTCCCGGGTGGAAGAGCGGCCCCGGATGCGCGCTGCACCAATGGGGCATGCGCACCGGCACCCACCACAGCGAGCTCAAGCCCGAGATCTGCTGGCAGCTCCCCCTGCGGCGCGTCGACGACCCGCAACCTGACGGCACCGTGATCTCACGTCTCACCGAATTCGGTCGCGACGGCTGGGGCGAGGGTGGCAAGGACTTCCACTGGTGGTGCACGGAGGCACCCGAGGCGTTCGTCAACGCCCGGCCCGTCTACCGCTCGCTGGAGCCCGAACTGCGGATCATGCTCGGTGACACCTTGTTCACTCGCGTCGCCCGCTACCTCGACGCGCGCGTCGCAGCGTCGCCGGAGGTGCTGCCGCACCCGGCCGAGGTGAAGCTCCTTGCGCGCCGGAGCAAGGGCAAGAGCAAGGCGAAGGGCACGACCACGCCGCGCTGAGGGGCTCAGAGCAGCGAGAGTCCGCCGTCGAGGCGGTAGCACTCACCGGTGATCCACGCCGACGCGTCGGCGGCGAGGAAGAGCGCGAGGTTCCCCACGTCGTCGGGGGCACCGATGCGGTCGAGGGGGTGGCGGGCCGAGACCCCGGCCTCGTCGGGCTCCCAGAGCGCGCGAGCGAAGTCGGTCTTGACCAGGCCGGGAGCGATGGCGTTGACGCGGACCGCGGGCGCGAGCTCGAGGGCGAGTTGGCGGGTCAGGTGGATCAGGGCCGCCTTGGACACGTTGTACGTGCCGATGAGCGGGGTGGCATGCAGGCCGCCGGTAGACGCCACGTTCAGGATGACACCGCCATGGTCCCGCATCCAGGAACGCCACGCGGCCTGTGCGAGCAGCAACGGCGCCTCGAGGTTCACCTCGAGGATCTTGCGCACCGCCCGGGGCTCCACCTCGATGGTGGGCCCGAACGCCGGGTTCGTCGCGGCGTTGTTCACGACCACGTCGAGACGGCCGAGCTCACCGACCGCGCGGTCGACGGCTTCGTCGAGGACGGTGGGGTCGCCCACCGAGCCGGCGACCGTGAGCACGGGGCCGCCGAGCCGGCCGACCGCAGCCTCGGTCTCGGCCAGCTCCTCGGGTTTGCGCGCGACCACGACCACGCCGGCACCCGCCCCGACGTAGGCCTCGACGATGGCTCGGCCGATCCCGCGCGTCCCGCCGGTCACGATTGCGACGCGTCCGTCGAGGCGCAGGAGTGCTCCCGGATCGCTCACGCTGCCACCCCGCTTCAGAGGTACAGGCCGGTCTGGCCCTCGTCACGGGCGGAGGCCACGGCGTGCACATCCCGCTCCCGCAGGATCAGGTACTCGTCTCCACGGATCTCCACCTCGTAGCCCGTATCGGGCGCGAACAGCACGCGGTCGTGCTCCTCGACGTTGCGAACGGTCGGGCCGACCGAGACCACCTCGGCCCAGAGGAGCCGGCGGTTCACGTTTGCGGTAGCGGGGATGAGGATCCCCGCGCGCGACTTGCGCTCCCCCAGCTCGTCCGACGGCCTCACCAGGATCCGATCGGCGGTCATGCGGATCGAATGCTTGACCTCGGCGTCGACTCCCACAGCCCGGAGGTTATCGCCGTTGCAGGGCGTCCCGGCCCGGGGCCGCTTCCGGGCCGTCGGGGGCCGACGGCTACATTCAGGGCTCCCCGCCCCGAGTCTGGAGCGCCGTGTCCGAGGCCCTGCCCCGCTCGTACGCTGCGTCTGCGCCCCGTCGCCGGGTGCGAGACGTCCTGCGGAGCTACCTGGCGCTCACCAAGCCGCGGGTGATCGAGCTGCTGCTCGTCACCACGGTCCCGGCCATGGTCCTCGCCGACGAGGGCTTGCCCCGGTTGCTCCTCGTACTGGCCGTCCTGGTGGGCGGTGCGCTCGGGGCCGGGGGCGCGAACACCGTGAACTGCTGGATCGAGCGTGACCGCGACCAGGTGATGCGCCGAACCCAGAACCGCCCCCTCGCCACCGGAGCGGTCGAGCCGACGGCTGCGCTCGTCTTCGGGATCGTGCTGGAGATCGTGGGGTTCGGGGTGCTGTGGGCGAGCGCCAACCTGCTCGCCGCGTCGCTGATGCTGTCGGCCACCTTGTTCTACGTGTTCGTGTACACGATCTGGCTCAAGCCCCGGAGCCCGCAGAACATCGTCGTGGGCGGGGCTGCCGGTGCCGTCCCGGTGCTCGTGGGCTGGGCCGCGGTCACCGGCTCGCTTGCGGCACCGGCCTGGGTCATGTTCGCCCTGGTCTTCGTGTGGACTCCGCCGCACTTCTGGGCGCTCGCCCTGCGCTACACCGATGACTACGCCGCAGCCGGCATCCCGATGCTCCCGGTCGTCAAGGGCCCGGCGGCCACCGCCCGGCAGATCTTCGCGTATTCGTGGCTGGTGGTCGCGGTGAGTTTCGCCCTCGGGCTCACCACCACCGTCGGCCCCGTGTACCTGGTGGCCGCGAGCGTCCTCGGCGTGATCTTCATCGGTGGGGCGTGGCAGCTCGTGCGCTCACCCGACCCGGCTCGGGCGATCCGCTACTTCGGCTACTCGAACCTGTACCTCGCGTCGCTGTTCGTGGCGATTGCCGTCGACACCCTCGTCCGCAACGCCTGAGCCGCGCCGAGGCCGGCTGGCCGCGGTCGCGGTCGGGGCGGTCGCGGCCGTCGCGTTGGCGCTGGTGGCGGTCCTGGTCTCCTCGGGCGGCGGAGGCGCACCGAACGGGGTGCCCGTGAACGACCCGTCGGGATTGCGGCGGACCGTGGTGGAGCCCGGGCCCGCCGAGGTCGGGGCGGCCGCGCCCG
>JBJSXO010000328.1:0-17430 GCA_046086425.1 Actinomycetota bacterium
CCAACGGCGCGGGCAAGACCACCACGGCGGGCATGCTCACCACCCGGGTGATCCCCACGAGCGGCACGGCACGGGTCGGCGGCATCGACGTCGTCGCGCACCCGGTGGCGGCCAAGCAGGTCATCGGGGTGGTGCCCCAGACCAACACCCTCGACCGTTCGCTGTCGGTCGCCGAGAACCTCTACTTCCACGGGCGTTTCTTCGGGATGAGCGCGCGTACCGCCCGGGCCGAGGCGGCCATGCGGCTCGACCAGTTCCGTCTCGCCGACCGGGCCGACCAGCCGGTGGCCGCGCTCTCGGGGGGGATGGCCCAGCGCCTGATGGTGGCCCGGGCGATCATGCACCGCCCGACCACCATCTTCCTCGACGAGCCCACGGCCGGACTCGATCCGCAGAGCCGCCTCGCACTCTGGGAGGTGCTCGGCGAGCTCCACCGCGAGGGCCAGACCATCCTCCTCACGACCCACTACATGGAGGAGGCCGACCAACTCTGCGACCGCCTCGCCATCATCGACCACGGTCGCCTGCTCGCCCTCGGGACACCCGAGGAGCTCAAGGCCTCGACCGGCGCCGACACCATCGTCACGGTCCAGGCCGCCGCCGCCGACCTCGACCGTCTGGTCGAGGTGCTCGGCCGCGACGTGCCCGGTGTGCAGCAGGCGGTGCGGGTCGACCACGCCGTCGTGCTCGAGGTGCGCGGTGCCGAGCGGATCGTGCCCCAGGTCTTCGCCGCCGCCGAACGCGTCGCCGTCGACCTCACCGACCTCTCGGTCGCCGAGCCGTCGCTCGAGACCGTCTTCATCAACCTGACCGGAAAGGACCTTCGCGAATGACTGCTGCGTCGGTCGATCCCGCACCTGCGCTCGTCCCCCGGCGCAGCCCGACGGCGGCTACCCGCGTCGCGTTCGTGGCCCTGCTCGTGCGCGACGCCGTCGTGCTGCGCAAGACGCTCAAGGAGTTCGTGCCCCGCACCCTGCTCCAGCCCTTCCTCCTCGTCTTCGTGTTCACGTACGTCTTCCCGAAGATCGGCCAGGGTGTGGGTGGCGCAGCCGGGCAGTCGGAGTTCTCGACCATCCTCGTCGCCGGCGTCGTTGCGCTCTCCATCATGTTCCAGGGCATCCAGACCGTTGCGCTGCCGATGGTGCAGGAGTTCGGGTACACGCGCGAAATCGAGGACCGGGTCCTTGCGCCGCTGCCGATCTCGCTGGTCGCCGTCCAAAAGGCGGTGTGGGGTGCGCTCGCCGGCTTGCTCTCTGCGCTGTTGGTGTTCCCAATTGCGGCGGTCGTGCCGGCCACGCCGGTGCACCTCGACGTCAACTGGCCCATCCTGCTCACGTTGACGCCCTTGTGCTGCTACATGTGCGGCGCCCTCGGCCTGTTCTTCGGTACCCGCTTCGACCCGCGCACCGTGCCGCTGCTGTTCGGGATCATCGTCATCCCGATCACCTTCCTCGGCGCCATCTACTACCCATGGCAGTCGCTCGAGCCGATCCGCTGGCTGCAGATCCTCGTGCTGGCGAACCCGCTCGTCTACATGTGCGAGGGGTTCCGCGCCGCGCTCACCAACAGTCCGCACATGAGCCTCTGGCTCGTCTATCCCGTACTGGTGGGGTTCTCCGTGCTGTTCACCTGGCAGGGGATCAAGGGCTTCACCCGTCGCGTCGTGTCGTGACCGTCACGCCCGATCGCGCAGCGAATCGCGGATCTCCGTGAGCAGCGCGATCTGCACCTCGTCGGGGTGGGTCTGCTCCTCGGCGACCGCGTCGCGGCCGATGGCGCGCCTCTGCAGCTCCTCGAACGCGCGCACGATCACGAACAGCGTGGCCGCGATGATCAGGAAGTTCACGAGTGCAGTGAGGAACCGTCCGTAGTACACCGCACCGTCACCGATCACGACCGTCAGGTCGTCGAAGTTCGGCTTGCCGACGAGGGCCGCGACGAAGGGCATGATCACGTCGTTCACGAGTGAGTTGACGACGGCGTTGAACGCGACACCGATCACAACGGCGACCGCCAGGTCAACGACGTTTCCCTTCAGGGCAAAGTCGCGAAAGTCCTTCAACAGCTGCTTCATGGTCTCTCCTTCGAGCGACTACACTCATGGGATTCTGCTCGGGAAGTTCGCCGGAGCAGAGCCTTCCACTTCTTCCCGACGGGTTTGCGTGATCGTGTGTCGCTCGCCCGTTCTGCGAGCACCCATCGCGCATACGGAGTCACTGCACCATGGAATCATTCGCCGACCTCGGCGTGCCCGACGACGTCGTCGCCACGCTGCGCGCCCGCGGCATCGATGCCCCCTTCCCCATCCAGGCCATGACCGTCCCCGACGGCATGGCCGGGCGTGACGTCTCGGGCAAGGCCCACACCGGCTCGGGCAAGACCCTGGCCTTCGGCATCCCGATGGTCACCCGGCTCGGCCGTGCGCACCCGCGCCGGCCGATCGGGCTCGTCCTCGTCCCGACCCGCGAACTGGCTTCCCAGGTCTGCGGCGAGCTCACGTGGCTGGGTCGGGTCCGGAAGCTGCGGGTCGCCGCGGTCTACGGCGGGGCCGGCTTCGGCGCGCAGCTCAAGGCCATGCGTCGGGGGACCGAGATCCTCGTCGCGTGCCCCGGTCGCCTGACCGATCTCATCGAGCGCGGCGAGGTGGACCTCGGTGCCGTCGAGACGGTGGTGATCGACGAAGCCGACCGCATGTCCGACATGGGCTTCCTGCCCGAGGTCCGCCGCCTGCTCGACCAGACTCCGGCGACCCGCCAGACCCTGCTCTTCTCGGCCACCCTCGACGGTGCGGTCGACACGCTGGTGCGCGCGTACCAACGCGACCCGGTCCGCCACGTCCTCGCCGACGACCCCGATCGGGAGTCGCGCGCCGTGCACCGGTTCTGGCGGACCGATCGTGAGGCCAAGGTGGTGCTCACGGCCGACATCATCCGCCTTGCGGGGCCGACGATCGTGTTCTGCCGCACGAAGCACGGCACCGACGGCTTGGCCAAGAAGCTCGGCCGCCTCGGGGTCCGGGTGGAGACGATCCACGGCAACCGCTCCCAGGGCCAGCGCGAGCGTGCCCTCGGCGCGTTCGCCGCAGGAAAGGTCGACGCGTTGCTCGCCACCGACGTCGCCGCGCGTGGTATCCACGTCGACGACGTCGCCTGCGTGGTGCACTTCGATCCGCCCAACGACGAGAAGGACTACACGCACCGCAGTGGCCGCACCGCCCGGGCCGGCGCGCACGGCACCGTGATCTCGCTCGTGCTGCCCGACCAGGTGAAGAGTGCCCGCAGGATGCAACGGGTGCTCGACCTCCCCGTGGGTGTCGACGGGCCCGACCCGGCGACCCTGGCCTCGCTCGCGGGCGACGGTGCCGAGCGGCGGCCCGCCCCGCCTGCTGCGCCGGCCCCGCGACCCGAGGCCCATCGCGTCCCGGCCAAGGGTGCCCGGCGGCCGCGGGGCACGATCAAGTTCTTCGACACCAAGCGCGGGTTCGGCTTCATCGACCGGGGTACCGGCACCGACCTGTTCGTGCACCACACCGGCCTCGACGTGGCGGGTCACCGCCTGCGCGAGGGCCAGGTCGTGGAGTTCGAGATCGGCGAGGGCCGCCGGGGCGAGGAGGCGCGCAAGGTGCGCCCCGCCCAGACCTGACCGCGTCGGGTGCTCCGGCGTCAGCCGATCACACCGTCCGTCCGCAGCGCGGTGATCCGCTCGGGGTCCACCCCGATCTCGGCGAGCACCTCGTTGGTGTGCTCACCGAGCATCGGCGCTCGGCCGGCGAGCATCGCCGGGGTCGCCCCGAACCGAGCCGGGTGACGTGGGTGGCGGACCCGGCCCGACTGCGGGTGCTCGTGGGTCTCGAACATCCCGACCGCCACGGCGTGGCGGTCCTCGGTGAGCTCGGCCGGCGAGAGCACGACCCCGCAGGGCGCGGACTCGGCCTCGAGCGCGGCCATCGCGTCGGCGACCCGAGTGGTCTCGGCGATCGCGTAGATCGCGTCCATGACCTCGGCCACGAACTCGCGGTGCTCGTTGCGGCTGAGGATCGTCTGTATGCGCGGATCGGTGTCGTCGACGCCGAAGGCGCGACACATGGCCGGGAAGTCCTTGTCGGCAGTGGGGGTCACGATCCCGTAGCCGTCGGCGAACTTCAGCGGCCGGAAGGTGGCGACGAAGCTCGAGGGCAACGACCCGTCGGCGTCCATGAGTACCTCGTTGCCGGCGGCGTCGGCCCAGAGAAACGACGCCACGGCGTCGAGCATCGCGATCTCGACTCGCTGGCCGCCGTCACCGCGTGCACGGGCGAACAGCGCGGCCGTGATGGCCTGGGCCGCGTACAGCGCAGTCGTCTTGTCGGCCACCGTCTGCTTGATGAAGCGGGGCTCGACCGCGTCGAGGTCCTTCTGGGACGCAGCCATCCCGCCGTAGGCCTGGATGACGGTGTCGTACGCACCCTTCTGCGCGTACGGGCCCTCTGGTCCGAAGCCCGTGAGTGATGCGTAGATCACCTCGGGGTTGACGGCGCGCACATGCTCGTCGCCGAGCCCGAGGCGGTCCATCACCCCCGGACGGAAGTTCTCGACGACGACGTCGGCCCGCCGGGCGAGCTCGAGGGCCAGCTCCCGGCCCGCATCGGTGTGCGGGTCGAGGGCGACCGAGCGCTTGCCCCGGTTGCACGCGTGGTAGAGCGCGCTGCAGCCACCGACGCTCACGCCGACGTACCGGGCGACGTCACCGAATCCGGGCCGCTCGACCTTGATCACCTCGGCACCCTGGTCGGCGAGGAGCGCCACGGCGTACGGGCCGGTGAGCGCGATGGAGAAGTCGAGGACGCGGATGGCGCGTAGCGGCCCGTGGGGGGTGCGGGGTGCGGTCACGACTCGAAACGCTCCTTGCTCCGGGGCCGGCCTCCGGGCCCGCTGTAGGCGAGCCCGTACCCGGGCTCGGGCGCGAACTGCGCCACCGCGAGCTCCACCGACGCGCGGGCGGCGCCCCACGCGTCGACGAGCCGGTCCTCGGCCTCGTAGTCGAACGGGTCGGTGAGCACGATCTCCTCGGGCGCGCCCGGCGGGATCGGGTGCGCGGCGAGCCAGTGTGCGGTGTCGGCCAGTGCGCGCCGGGCGGGGACCACGTCGCAGTACCCGAGGGCGTGGCGGACGCGAGCCAGGTCCATGACCCGGTGGGTCGGGAGGGGCTGGGCGAGCAGGGGTCGGGCGGGGAGCGCGAGGTCGTGGGGCATCGACACGATCTCGAGCCGGTGGCCGAGCGCCCCGGCGATGACCTCGATCACCTGCCGGACCGAGAGCACCTCCTCGTCGCCGACGTTGAACACGAGGCCGGCACCGGCCTCTGGCTGCTCGACTGCGAGCATCAGGGCGTGGGCGAGGTTCTCGGTGTAGCCGTGGTGGTGCAGCGTGAGGCCGTCGTCGGCGACGACGATCCGGTCGCGCCCGTCGAGGATCCGGCGCACGACGCACCACTCGCGGGGTGCGAGCTGGTGCGGGCCGTAGACGTAGGGATAGCGGAAGTGCGCAGCGTCGGGGTGATGGGTGAACACCGCTTCCTCGGTGCGCGCGATGCGGTAGCCCTTCTCGTCGAGCGCGGGTTCGTCGACTGTCGGGGCGTCCTCTGCGACCGGCACCGGGAGGCCGGGCGGATCGTGGGCCCACGGGTTCATCCAGCCCAGGTACGCGGGCACGCCACCGACCGAGACGAAGCGCCCGGTGCGGCCGACGGTGAGCTCGGCGATGCGGCGCAGGCGCCCGTACATGGCCAGGGTGACGTCCCAGGTCCGGCCGGCGAGCGCGTCGCCCAGGCTGGTGACGTCGAAGGGGTCGGCGTGGAGGTGCTCCACCTCGGCCGGGGTGTCGTCGCGCTCATGCAGCCCACGGTGGAGGATGGTGACGGTATCGCCGCGGGCGACGAGGCCGCGCACGAGGGGGATGCCGGTCGGACCGGTGCCCCCGATGACCAGGACGCGTTCGGGCACGGCCGGATCGTTGCACACCGGGCCGGGCCGGTCGGCGCCTGGGCTAGGTTGCGGGCATGAGCGACGCGAGCCCGGGGACCAGCCAGAAGGTCGATCAGGCGTGGGCGACGCCCTCGGCCGACGAGATCGTGAGCCTCACCGCAGCCCACGTCGAGGCCATGGAGACCATGGACATCGACGAGGTGTGGCTCCAGGCCGGGATGCACCACCTGATGCTGCGCACGGTCGGGCGGAAGTCCGCCAAGGTGCACAAGGTGGCCCTGCCGTTCTGGCGGGACCCCGACGGCCATCGGATCGTGGTCGCGTCGTTCGCCGGCGCTGCGAAGGATCCCTCGTGGTTCGTGAACCTGGCCGACCGGGCGGCGAACCCCGAGGTGTACGTGAAGGTGCAGCGGGGGGAGTTCTGGTCGGTCCCCGAGATCCTCGACGGTGACGACTACTCACAGACCTGGACCGGGCTCGTGGCGGACCGGGCCTGGTACACCGACTACCAGGCCAAGACCTCCCGGCGCATCCCGCTGGTGCGGCTGCCGGAGACCCGCGCGGTCTGAGGCCTGCGTGACCCGGGAACGACGATGACCGACCCGAGCGCAGGGTCCATGCCCGCCGCGGTGTACGTCGGCGACGGTTTGCTCGCGGTCGACGAGGTGGCGGTTCCCACCATCGGGCCGGGTCAGGTGCTGGTCGAGATCTCGCATTGCGGGGTGTGCGGCACCGACCTGCATCTCGTGCACGAGCACATCGCCCGCCCCGGCACCGTGCTCGGGCACGAGTGGGCGGGCACCGTCGCCGCGACCGGTGACGGTGTCACCGACTGGGCGGTGGGTGACCGCGTCGTGTGCGGTCCGACCCCCGGGTGCGGGGTGTGCCGGGCGTGCCGGATGCGGCGCCCGTCGGTCTGCCTGCGCCGTCCGGCGGTCGACCACCTGTCCTTCCGGGGCGCGTTCGCCCGTTACGTGCAGGCCGACGCGGCGCGCCTGCTGCGCGTGCCCGACGGGCTGACGCTGCGCAACGCGGCGCTCACGGAGCCGGTCGCCATCGCGATCCACGCGGTGAACCTGTCGGGGGTCACGCCGGAGGATCGCGTGCTCGTCACGGGAGCGGGACCGGTGGGCATGCTCATCCTCGCCGTGCTGCGGGCCCGGGGCGTGCACGACGTCGTCGTCTCCGAACCTGCGGCGGCCCGACGGGTCCGGGCGCTCGAGGTGGGTGCAGCGGCCGCGGTGGTCCCCGAGGATCTCCCCGTCCCCGCGATGGGCCGTCCGGTCCCGGCACCGTTCTCGGTCGCGTTCGAGTGCTCCGGGCACGCCTCGGCGTGCGAGTCGGCGCTCGACCAACTCGACTTCGCAGGCACCTTCGTGTTCGTCGGCACCGGGCACCGGCCGCCGCGGGTGAACCACAACCGGGTCATCATCCTCGAGCTCTCCCTGCTCGGGGCCTACAACTACGACCCCGAGGGCTGGCAGCCCGCCCTCGACCTGCTTGCGTCCGGCACGCTGGCGCTGGACCTGCTCATCCACTCCGAGGACGTCCTGCTCGACGGACTCGGCGACGCGATGGACCGATTGGCGGCGGGGGACATCCCCGCCAAGGTGATGGTCCGGCCCGAGGTCCTCGCCCCGGCCGGCCGGGAAGGACGGACACCATGAGCGAGACCCCGATCGCGCCGGCGCAGTTCCGGCCCCGCCTCAACCACGTGGCGTTCACCATGGACCGATCGTCCCTCGACGACGCGGGCCGGGCCGAGATCCTCGACTTCTACGGGGAGGTCTTCGGCTGGACCGAGGGCGACAACTCCATGGAGGAAGGCGACCCGCTCATCCTGTACACGGGGGAGTTCGCCCAGTTCGTCTACCTGTTGCCCGGCGACGATCCCCTCGTGTGCCCACGCCTCGACCACTTCGGCTTCCAGGTGGCCACGCGCGCCGAGCTCGAGGACATCGTGGGCCGGGCCAAGACCCGCCAGGCCACCGACGAGCGAATCTCGATCATCGACGTGAAGTCCCGGCTCACTCACGGCGAGGCGTCGGAGTACGAGCTCACCAGCGCGTACGTCGGGTTCCTGCTCCCGTTCATGGTGGAGCTCCAGCACATCGGGCGGAGGGGCTGACCGTGAGTCGACTCGACGGCAAGGTCGCGCTCGTCACCGGCGCCGCCCGCGGCACCGGCGCTGAGATCGCCCGCCAGTTCGTGGCGGAAGGGGCGCACCGCGTGGTGATCGCCGATGTGCGGGACGACCTCGGCGTGGCGCAGGCCGCGGCGCTGGGCCCCACGGCGCGCTTCCTCCACCTCGACGTCACGAGCGAGGACGACTGGGGGATGGTCGTCGACGACATCGCGGCCGACGAAGGCCGGCTCGACGTGCTCGTCAACAACGCGGCCGTGCTGCTCCTTGCCACGATCGACCGCACCGAGTCCGCCGAGTTCGAGCGCATCCTGCGGGTCAACTGTCTGGGCGCGTTCCTCGGGACCCGGACCTGCCTGCCGATGCTGCGCGCCAGCGGCAATGGGTCGATCGTGAACCTCGGCTCGATCGACTCGGTGTTCGGCACCGCGCTCACCGCCGCCTACACCGCGTCGAAGTTCGCAATGCGTGGGCTCACCAAGGTCACGGCGATCGAGAACGCCCGCTTCGGTGTGCGGTGCAATATCGTGTGCCCGGAGGCCGGGAACCCCGACATGCACCCCCCGATCGTCGGCGCCGAGGACTGGCCGACGCTGCCCGCCGATCCGGACCGCGGGCCTGACACGGTGGCCCCGGCGGCGGTGTTCTTCGCCTCCGACGAGTCGCGCCTGTGCAACGGGACCGAGCTGGTCATGGACCGTGCGCATCACGCCGGGCAGGCCATCGACCTCCCCGACTTCCTGTTCGACCGGCCCTAGGTCACGGCCAAACGGGCGTTCACCCGCGGCGCGTGCGGGCGGGGGTGAGCCGGTCGGCGAAGCGGGTGAGCACCGGTCCGGCGACCGCGAGGATGAGCACGTAGGCCGCGGTGAGCGGCACGAGGTCCGGTTCCACCGTGGTGCCGATGGCGAGGCCGGCGATGACGATCGAGAACTCCCCGCGCGCGACGAGCGCCGTTCCGACACGCATTCGGGCCCGGGGGCCGTAGCCCTGGCGTCGTGCGGCCCACCAGCCGGTGCCGAATTTGGTGAGCCCGGTCACGACCGCGAGCGCGGTCGCGGCGAGCAGGACCGGGGGGAGCGTGCCGGGGTCGATGCGGAAGGCGAACAGGACGAAGAAGATGGCGGCGAACAGGTCGCGCAGCGGGTCGATGAGCACCGAGGCCCGTCGCTGTACGGGTCCGGAGATCGCGATCCCCACGAGGAACGCACCGACTGCGGCGGAGACGTCGAGCCGCTGCGCGATGCCGGCGACGACCAGGGTGAGGCCGAGCACGCCGAGGAGCAGCGCCTCGTCGGTCGGCGCGTCGAGCGCGCGGGAGATGTGGCGTCCGTAGCGGAGGGCGACGAAGAAGACGATGCCAGCGGTGGCGAGAGCCACGGTGACCGAGATCGAGCCTGAGAGGAGACCGCCCCCGGCGAGCATCACCGCGACGCACGGCAGGTACACGGCCATGGCCAGGTCTTCGAGCACCAGCACCGAGATGATCGTCGGCGTCTCGCGGTTCCCGAGCCGGCCCAGGTCGCCCAGCACCTTCGCGATGACGCCGGACGACGAGATGTAGGTGATACCGCCGAGAAGGACGGCCGCGCGAATGTCCCACCCGAGGATGAGGGCTGCGAGGAAGCCAGGCGTCGCGTTGGCGACGACGTCGACCACGCCGGTGACGGCACCGGTACGCAACCCGTCGGCCAGTTCACGCGCGCCGTACTCGAGGCCCAGCGTGAGCAGGAGCAGGAGTACGCCGATCTCTGCAGCGACCGTGAGGAAGTCGGTCGAGAGATCGGGGGCGGTGAACCCGCCGTTGCCGAACGCCAGCCCCGCCACGAGGTACGCAGGGATCGGGCTGAGCCCGAAGCGGTCCGACACCCGAGCGACGACGGCGAGTCCCAGGGTGATGGCGCCGATCTCGACGAGCACTGCGGCGAGATCACCGGAAGCCGCGCCGATCGTCATGAGATCAAGAGGTCTCGGAGCGGTCAGCTCGTGCGAAGACGCTGTGCGAGGGCCTCGACCCCTTGCCGGGTCCCGACGGCCACGGCGGTGACTCCGGGTGTGAGCACGTCCTCGGCTCCCGGCGCGACCGTGACTCCGTCGGCACCGATCAGCGCGACCACCGATACGCCGATCGCAGTGTGCACAGCGGCTTCGCGGAGTCGCTGGCCCGCCCACTCGGCACCGGGGTCGATCTCGATCCAGTCGATGCTGAGGCCCTCGATGTCGTGATGGAGCGAGGTGAGCGCCTCGACGACGCGGGATGCACCGAGCAGCTCGGCGAGCGTGTGCGCGTCGTCGAGGCCGAGGTCGATGCTCACGGCACACTCGTCGGGATCGGCGGCGTCGTAGACCAGGAGATCCCGCCGGCCACTGCGATGCAGGAGCACACCGATCCGGCGCCCCGCGCCGGTGAGGAAGTCGTACCGGATGCCGACCCCCGGGAGGGCCGTCTCTTCGACCTCGGCCATCCCTGCAGCGTAAAGCCTCCCCCGCCCCGGCGGGTCCAGCGGCGTGGTGGTGGCGCGACGGCGGCCGGAGTACGGTGCGCGCATGGCGACGAACGGGTCCGACCACCCTTCTCCCCAGCCCACCTCCCATCCCGCCGACGACTGGTTCGTCGACGCCGACACCCACATCACCGAGCCCCCCGGCGTCTGGGTGGACCGGGTGCCGGCCCGGTTCCGTGACCGCGTGCCGCACGTGGTGCGCACGGATCAGGGCGTCGACCAGTGGATGCTCGACGGCGAGCCCATCTACAAGGTGGGCCTGACCGCCGTGGCCGGGTGGCCCGAGCCGTTCCCCGGGGGCCCGAAGAACTACGACGAGTGCCATCCGGCCGCGTTCGACGCCGAGGCCCGGCTCCGGTACATGGACTCCGAGGGCATCTGGGCGCAGGTCCTCTACCCGAACGTCGCGTCGTTCGGCGGCCAGCGCTTCCTGTCCTTCCCCGACGACGAGCTCAAGCTCGTCTGCGTGCGGGCCTACAACGACTTCCTGCGCGACTGGGCGTCCGCCGACCACCGGCGCCTCGTCACGATCATGTCCACGCCGTTCTGGGACGTCGACGCCGCGGTGGCCGAGATGCACCGCTGCGCCGACGCCGGGCACCGCGGGATCCTCTTCACCGGCGAGCCCCACCGCTTCGGGCTCCCGTTCCTCGCCGACCGGCACTGGGACCCGCTCTGGACGACGGCCCAGGACCTGGGCCTCCCCGTGCACTTCCACATCGGCAGCGGCGACACCGCCTCCTCGTTCACCCCCGAGCGGGTCGCCGCGACCAGCACTGCGGCGACGTTCGCCTACACCGCGATCGAGATGTTCCTGAAGAACGGCCTCCAGGTCGCCGACCTGCTCATGAGCGGAATCCTCCCCCGGTTCCCCGATCTGCAGTTTGTCTCGGTGGAGAGCGGCATCGGCTGGGTCCCGTTCGTGCTCGAGGCGGTCGACCACAACTACCGCGAGGGCCGCGTCGACCGCA
Organism: Actinomycetota bacterium; assembly: GCA_046086425.1. GTDB lineage: Bacteria > Actinomycetota > Acidimicrobiia > IMCC26256 > PALSA-555 > CAIUKV01. The sequence goes on from JBJSXO010000328.1 coordinate 11,581, forward strand.
CCTCGGAATGGGACCGCATGCCGTCGGAGTACTTCGCGACCAACGTCTACGCCTGCTACTGGTTCGAGACCGCAGCCACGACCGAGATGCTCGACCTGCTGCCTGCGGACCGCATCCTCTTCGAGACCGACTTCCCGCACCCGACGTGCCTGTACGGCAACGTGCACGAGCGCATGGAGACGAGCCTGGCGGGGGTGCCCGAGTCGGCGCGGCGCAAGATCCTCTGGGACAACGGCGCGGCGCTCTACGGCATCGCCGCCCCGGACGTCGCGCCGGCCACCGGGGTCAGGTCGTGAGGCCGCCGTCGAGGACGAACTCGGCGCCGGTGGCGTAGGCGCTCTCGTCGGAGGCGAGCCACAGCACCAGCTTCGCGACCTCGTCGGCCGACGCGTACCGCTTGAGCGGAACGCCGTTGCCCAACTCCTCGAGCGGCGCCCCCGCCATCATCGGTGTGTCGATGATCCCGGGGTGCACCGAGTTGACCCGTACACCGAAGGGACCCAGCTCCTGGGCCGCGCCCTTGGTCATGCCCCGCACCGCCCACTTCGTCGCGGTGTAGGCGAAGCACGCCGACCCGCCCTTGTACGCGGCGACCGAGGAGATGTTGATGATGTTGCCGGATCGCTGCGCCTTCATCGTCGGCGCCACGGCCTGCATCCCGAGGAACACGCCGGTCTGGTTTACGGCCACGATCCGGTCCCAGACGTCGACCGGGGTCTCGGTCATGGTGAGGAACCGGAGGATCCCTGCGTTGTTCACGAGGATGTCGATGCGACCGGACTCGTCGAGCACCCGCTCGGTCACCACCTTCCACTGGTCGACGTCGGTGACGTCGTGGGGGAGGAACGTCCCGCCGATCTCGGCGGCAGCCCCCACACCGTCCTCGGCGAGCACGTCGGTCAGGTAGACGGTTGCGCCCTCGGCCGCGAAGCGCCGGCCCTCGGCGGCGCCCTGCCCGCGTGCGCCGCCCGTGATGATGGCCACCCGGCCGTCGAGCAGTCCCATGTCGGCTCCTTCACGTCCTTCGGCGCTGGGTCCGGGCGGATCGTAGGTCGGCGGACCGACCTGCTGGCTACGCTCCCGCGCGTGGAGACGCCGGTGACGTTGCGGACGGGCCTGCGGGGGTCGCCGGCACCGCCCGCCTCCCGCCCACCCACTGCGCCGGCGTCGTTCCACGTGCTGGCGAAGCCCTCGGGACCGATCTGCAACCTCGACTGTGCGTACTGCTTCTTCCTCGCCAAGGAGGCGCTGTACCCGGGTGACCGCTTCCGGATGCCCGACGACGTGCTCGCCGCCTACATTCGCCAGACCATCGAGTCCGAGACCGCGTCCGAGGTGACGATCGCCTGGCAGGGCGGTGAGCCCACGCTGATGGGGGTGGACTTCTTCCGCCGGGCCGTGGCGCTCGCCAACGAGCACGCCCGTCCCGGGCAACGCCTACACCACACGATCCAGACCAACGGCACGCTGCTCACCGACGAGTGGTGTGCGCTTCTGCACGAGCATCGGTTTCTCGTAGGCCTCAGTGTCGACGGTCCGCCGCTCCTGCACGACGCGTACCGTGTCGACAAGCGCGGAGAGCCGACGTTCGCCAAGGTCCGCCGCGGCTGGGACCTGCTGCAGGCCCACGGTGTCGACACCAACATCCTCTGCACGGTGAACGCCGCGAACCAGCACGCGCCGCTCGAGGTGTACCGGTTTCTCCGTGATGACCTCGGCGCGCAGCACATCCAGCTCATCCCGATCGTGGAGCGAGCCAACGAGACCGGATTCCAGGAAGGCGACTCGGTCACCGATCGGTCGGTGGATCCCGAAGCCTGGGGGGCGTTCCTGTGTGCGGTGTTCGACGAGTGGGTGGTGCGTGACGTCGGCACCGTATTCGTGCAGATGTTCGACGCGGCGCTCGCCTCGTGGCTCGGCCTTCCGTCCAGCATGTGCATCTTCGCCGAGACCTGCGGCAACGCGCTCGCGCTCGAGCACAACGGCGACCTCTACTCGTGCGATCACTTCGTGGAGCCGGCGTACCTGCTCGGCAACATCATGGACACGCATATGGTGGAGCTCGTCGCCTCTCCCGAGCAGCGAGCGTTCGGCGACGCGAAGCGAGACCGACTCCCGCAGTACTGCATGGAGTGCGCCGTCCGGTTCGCGTGCCACGGCGAATGCCCGAAGAACCGGTTCACGCTCACTCCCGACGGCGAGGCCGGCCTCAACTACCTGTGCGCGGGGTACAAGACGTTCTTCACCCACGCGGACGGGCCCCTGCGGCTCATGACCGACCGCCTGCGCCAGGGCGGGTTCGCCGACGAGGTGATGGCGCTCCTGCGTACCGCGCCGCGCAACGAGCCGTGCCCCTGCGGCGGCGGCCGCAAGGCCAAGCACTGCCACGCAGGCTGAGCCCGCGTCCCTGAGCCGAGCTGCGTGCGGCGTTCCTCGACCGTGAGCCGCAGCAGCGGCGGGGCGGTCTTCCGGTCGACCGGCACCCGGATGGTCGTGTTGTCGGCCTCGAGGCCGTCGAGGTGCGTCGCAGGCGTGCGGTGAACCTGGCCAAGACCGGCTGCGGTGCGCCCCCGGACACGCACGTGCGGGTTCCCTTTCGGAGTGGTGGCTGGTACCGTCCTCGGAGTCAGCAAGTCGGCCGGAGGGCTCTCGGGGACGAGGGCAGGTTCCGGGCGAGAACGCTTCCACGGCAAGACCTGCTCCAAACGCTTCCTTCCAGGCTGCGCCACGGGGATTGGTTCGACTCTGTGAGACGCGCACCGGACGTCGGCACCCGTCGGCGACGGAGAAGACGCCACCGGCAGCTGACCCGGTCGGCGAGAAGACAGGAGCAAGGCATGGCCAGCACCACCGGCACCGTGAAGTGGTTCAACGCCGAGAAGGGCTACGGGTTCATCGCCCGCGAAGGCGCCCCGGACGTGTTCGTCCACTTCTCCGCCATCCAGGGCGAGGGCTACCGCAGCCTCACCGAGGGTCAGCGCGTCGAGTTCGACGTGGCCCCGGGCCGCAAGGGCGAAGAGGCGCAGAACGTCCGTCCGCTCTAGCGCGGCGTCCCGCCGGTCATCCGGCCGGCGGGTGGCATACCGAACGTGGAGAGGGTCGTGGCCTGCGGGCCACGACCCGCTTCGCGTCCGGCCCCCCCGACCCGCTGGACGCCTCGATCGCACGACCGCGAGTCGGGGGGTCAGGTCTGCTCTCGGGTGAGCGGCCCGCGCTCGGCCGCCGGTGGCGAGTACGCCTCGATGGCCGGGAGCACCGCGTCGGCCGAGGCGACCACTGCGAAGAAGCCGCGGCTCGGCGTCGCCACATAGCCCTGGTCGATCGCGGCATCGATCCACCGGAGCACGCCGTCCCAGTAGCCGTCCGGGTCGACGAACACCAGCGGCTTGGCGTGGATCCCCAGCTGGGCCCAGGTGAGCACCTCACCGACCTCGTCGAGGGTGCCCAGCCCGCCCGGGAGGGCCACGAACGCGTCGGCCATCTCCAGCATCACCTGCTTTCGCTGGTGCAACGAGTCGACCTCGACGAGATCGATGTCCGGGTGCACCTCCTCGCGGTGGAACAGGCCGCGCGGGACCACGCCGACCACGTGCCCACCGGCGGCGAGAGCCGCGTCGGCCACCGCCCCCATGCAGCCGGTGCTGCCACCCCCGTCGACGATCGGGGCTCCGCTCGCCGCGAGCACGCGCCCGAGCCGCGCGCCGAGGTCGAGGTCACGGGCGGCCACTCGGCGCGCGGAGCCCGCGAACACACAGATCATGCGGCTCGGTGGGTCGCTCAAGCCGAGGCCGGCACCCAGTTGCCGTGGAACCCGAACGGAACGCGGACCGGGAGGTGCACGGTCGCGACCGGCTCACCGCCGAAGTCCTGCGCGTCGAGGACGACCACGTCGCAGGCGTTGCGCTCGGCGTCGTGCACGTACGCAAGGACCCAGCCGTCGTCCTCGGCGGCATCGGCACCCCGGGGGACGAACACGGGCTCCATCGCCGAGCGGTGGGCGCCGACGTCGTGGACCTCCGTGGTGCGGGCGTCGACGTCGTGCTTGAGCAACGAGCCCATCTGCACCCCGTCGGCACCGGCGGCGAAGGCGGCTCCGTAGCCGAAGCGGTGGCGCCGACCGATCAGGCGCTCGTCGTGGCGGGGGAACTCCTGGCTGACGTCGGAAAGCACCTCCGAGCGCACCCGGCCTCGCACGGGATCGCAGACCCAGCGCTCCAGGCGGGTGGGGCCGTCGCTGGGGCCACGCGGGTCCACTGCGAACATCGTGGGCCACCGCACGACGTCGACAACCACGGTGCCGTCGTCGACGTCGTAGGCGTTGAGCGGGTGGAACACGTAACAGGGCTCGTCGAGCTCGCACCACCGGACGTCGGCGGCAGTGCCCGACCGAGGAAGCACGCCGACCCGCGCCGCGAACGCGTCGGTCCACCGGTACGGAAACGCGGTGCCGTGCATGGCCAGCTCGAGGTCGAAGTGGCAGGGGAGGTCGAAGAGGAGCACCGACGACTCGGTGATCGCGCAGTCGTGGACCATCGGCTTGCCGGGGACGGGCACGTCGACGGTGTGGCGTACCCGGCCGTCGGTCCCGACCACCACGTACTGGATGTGGTCCCACTCCCAGAAGTAGACGACGGCATGGAGCTCGCCGGTATCAGGGTCCCGCTTCGGGTGGGCGGTGAAGGAGCCGGGCAGCGTGCCGCCGAAGTCGGTGCGGGTGACGGTCTCGAGGTCGGCGGTCAGCACCACGGGCAGGGCCCCGGCCTCGACGATCGCGAGCGTCTGCCCGGCGTGCTCGACGATGTTGGTGTTGGCGGTGCCGTCGCCCATGCCGTGACGCGGGCCCGGGGTCGCCGGACCGCCGAGCGCGGCGGTCACCGAGTCGGAGCGCACGTACCGGCTCCGGTACCACTCGGCCCGTCCGCCCCGCAGCCGCACGCCGTGGGCCATACCCGTGCCGAGGAACCAGTGGTGGGTGGCGGGGTCGACCGGGGTCACCGGGTTGGGGCCGATGCGCAGCAGCCGCCCGTCGAGTGCCTCGGGGAGTCGGCCGGTGACGGGCAGGTCGACGGCGGTGGTCTCCTCGGGGATCGGGGCGAAGTTGCCGGCGAGGTAGGGGTTCTTGACCGGAGTAATCGTCATGAGAGCACGCTAACCGGAAGCCGGGACGGCGACACGGGCTCGGTGGCGACCGGCACCCCGGTGCCTCGCCGTGGCACACTGACGTGCACCCGGCACGCCCGCCGTGCCCTCGGCGCCGCCGACGCCGATCCCCTCGCCCCGGAGGCCGCTCATGACCGACGTCTCGTCGCTGTTGTTCACCCAGGGGGCGGCCGACCAGCCCCACGAGACCTACGCGCGCATCCGCTCGGAGTGCCCGGTGTCGCGGGAGGCCGGGTGGACGGGCGGCGACGGTCATACGGTCTACGTGAGCCGCTACGAGGACGTCATGTGGGCGCTCAAGCACCCCGAGGTCTTCTCGTCGGCCCCGGGCGCGGTGAACATCGGGCAGGAGCATCCCCTGATCCCGCTCCAGGTGGACCCCCCCGAGCACGCCAAGTACCGGCGCATGCTCGATCCGGAGTTCTCGCCGAACAAGATGCGTGTGCTCGAGCCCGACGTGCGCGTGCTGGTGAACCAGATCCTCGACGGGTTCGCCGACCGGGGCAGCTGCGACTTCCACGAGGAGTTCGCCACGCCCCTGCCATCCTCGATCTTCCTCCGGCTCATGGGGATGTCGCAGGAGGACCTGGGCCAGTTCCTCCAGTGGCGGGACGACACCATCCGGCCGGCGACCAACGACCCCGTCGAGGCCCAGCAGATCCGCGACCGGGTCGGTACCGAGATCAACGG
>JBJSXO010000329.1:0-3704 GCA_046086425.1 Actinomycetota bacterium
CCGACGTGGCGTTCGCCGGCCCCGTGCTCGCCGCCGACCTGGCCCGCCGCGCCGGGCTCACCGGGCGCGCCGGCGCCGTCGTCGCCCACACCACCGACCTGGTGTCGGCCGCCGTGGTGACCGGGTCCACCACCGACGTCGCGTGCGTCGCCGTCGACCCCGGTCCGGAGGATTCCGACGCACTCGTGCTCGTCGCCGACGGCGGCGGCTACCGCCTCGTCCGCCTCCCGCTCACGCAGCGGCAGCCCGAGCTCGCACCGGCGTCGGGCACCGATCTCACCCGCGCGGTACTCGGGATCGCACCCGGAGCGCCCGTCGCCGAGGTCGAGGGTCAGACCCGCCTCCTCACCGACGACGACCTGGCCGCGTGGTCGGCACTCGGACTTGCGCTCACCACCGCCGACCTCGTCGGCGGGATGCGCGGCGTGCTCGAGGTCACCGTCGCCTACGCCACGCAGCGCACGCAGTACGGCGTGCCGGTCGGCTCGTTCCAGGCGGTCCAGCACCTGCTCGCCGAGGCTCACTGCCTGATGGAGGGCTCGCTCAGCGTCGCGCTCCACGCAGCGTGGGCGGTCGACCACCTCCCGCCCGCCGAGGCCCTCGAGGCAGCCCGCGTCGCCAAGGCGTACGCCGCGCGCGCGGCCCGCACGGTCATGGAGACTGCGGTCCAGGTCCACGGAGGCATCGGCAACACCTGGGAGTGCATCGTCCACGTGTACCTGCGCCGGGCCCTGCTGTCATCGCAGTGGTTCGGCGACGACGGCGTGGCGCTGCGGGCCCTGGAGACGACCCGCCTGGTGGCCTGCTGATGGGCGCCTGAGGACTCCCGATGGACTACTTCGACTCCCCCGCCGAGGCCGAGTTCCGGGCGCGGCTGCGCACCTGGCTCGCCGACCACAACCCGGGCCTCCCTGCGTCGTCCACCGACGACGAGTACTGGGTCCGCCAGGCCGAGTGGCACACCGCGCTGTACGACGCCGGCTTCTTCGGGCTGAGCTGGCCCGCGCGCTACGGCGGCCACGACCTGCCCACGGTGTTCGACGTGATCCTCGACGAGGAACTCGCCGCCGTCGGCGCACCCCCGCGGCCGAGCCTCGGGTACCTGGTGCAGGGCATCTCCACCCACGGCAGCGAGGCGGTCAAGGACCGCTTCCTCCCCGGCCTGATCAACGGGCAGGAGCGCTGGTGCCAGGGCTTCAGCGAACCCGACGCCGGCTCCGACCTCGCGTCGCTGCGCACCACCGCGGTGCGCGACGGCGACGAGTTCGTCATCTCCGGCCACAAGATCTGGACCAGCTACTCCGACGTCGCCGACTGGTGCATCCTCCTTGCGCGCACCGACCCCGACGTCCCCAAGCACAAGGGACTCTCGGCGTTCGCGGTGCCCATGGACCAGCCCGGCATCGAGCAGCGGCCCCTCAAGATGATCAACGGGGTGACCACCGAGTTCGGCCAGGTGCTCTTCGACGGCGCGCGCGTCGCGGCCGAGAACATGATCGGCGAGCCCGGGGAGGGCTGGCGCCTGGCCATGACCATCGTGAGCCACGAGCGCGAGCCCGGTGAGCTCGGCTACGTCGCCCGCTACGCCAAGACCGTGGCCGGCCTCGAGGAGGAGGTGCGCGCCGCCCCCGACGCCTTCCGCTCCGACCAGCGCGACGCGGTTGCGTGGGCGAAGGTGCAGACCGAGATGCTGCGCCTCCACGTGTGCCGCCGGCTGTCCGAGCGCCTCGACGGGGTGGTCCACGGCCCCGGCGGCTCGATCGACAAGCTGCTGATGACCTGGGTCGAGCAGACCGTCGGTGCTGCGGCGCTCTCGGTGTCGGCCGCCCGGGCCGTCGTCGACACCGAGGACGTGGCGCTCAAGACCTACCTCTACAGTCGCGCCCAGTCGGTGATGGGGGGCACGTCGCAGGTCCAGAAGAACATCATCGCGACGCGCATCCTCGGCCTGCCCACCGACTGACGACACCACCCGCCCCGCCCCAAGGACGTACCGATGACCTACGACCTCCCGGACGTGATCCGCGTCGAGGCCGACGGCCCGTTGCGCATCGTCACGCTCGCGCGGCCCGACCAGCTCAACGCGATCAACCCGGAGCTGCACCTCGGGCTCACGGAGCTGTTCCCCCAGCTCAGCGCGGATGCCGACGCGCGCGTCGCGGTGATCACCGGTGCGGGCCGGGCGTTCTCGGCCGGCGGTGACTTCGACCTGCTCGACCGCATGATCACCGACCCGGCGGTGCGCCAGGCCACCATCGCCGAGGGGCGCGACCTGGTGGTGAACATGGTCCGCTGCCGGGTCCCCGTGGTGGCCGCGGTGAACGGCCCCGCCGTCGGCCTCGGCTGCTCCGTGATCGCCCTCTCCGACGTCGTGTACATGGCCGAGTCGGCGTTTCTCGCCGACCCCCACGTGACGGTCGGCCTGGTCGCCGCCGACGGGGGCCCCCTCACCTGGCCTCTGCACACCAGCCTCCTGCTCGCGAAGGAGTACGCGTTCACCGGCGAGCGCATCCCCGCCGCCCGGGCCAAGGAGATCGGGCTCGCCAACCACGTGGTCCCCGACGGCGAGGTGCTCGACGCCGCCGTCGCCGCGGCCCACAAGATCGCCGCCCTCCCCCAGCAGGCGGTCGAGGCCACCAAGCGGGTGCTCAACCTGCACCTCGAGCGCGCGGTGCTCGCCACCATCGACTTCGCCATGGCGGCCGAGACCGCGTCGTTCGACACCGAGGACCTGCGGCGCAACGTCGACACCTTCCTCGGCCGGTAGCCCGACCCCGTCGGCGCCCGAGCACCCAGGAGCGACAGTGACGCCAACCCGCTACGCCGGCCAGCGCATCGCCCGGGTCGAGGACGCCCGCCTTCTCACCGGGCAGGGCACCTTCGTCGACGACGTGGTGCGGCCGCGGATGCTCCACGCCTGTTTCGTGCGCAGCCCCTACCCCCGGGCTGCGATCGGGGCGATCGACGCGTCGGCGGCGCTCGCGCTCCCCGGGGTGCACGCGGTGCTCACTGCCGCCGACCTCAACCCCGGCGTGCACGAGCAGTGGTACACGATGCTCGGCCCGACGTTGCCCACCACGCCGCTCCCGCCGCTGGCCGAAGGCGAGGCCCGCTTCGTGGGCGACCAGGTCGCGCTCGTGCTCGCCGAGAGCCGGGCCGTGGCCGAGGACGCGGCCGAGCTGGTGGAGGTCGACTGGGAGCCGCTCGCCCCGGTGGTGGACTTCCGGGCTGCGCAGGACACCGACGCCCGGGTTCACGACGGGTACGCCGCCAACGTCGTGGGCCGGCTCGCGTTCCGCCCGCCCGACGAGGAGGTCTTCGCCGGCGCCGCCCATGTGGCCCGCGAGACCTTCGTGCAGCAGGCGTACTCGGCCGTCCCCATGGAGTGCCGCGGCATCGTGGCCGAGTGGGCCAGCGCGAGCGGCGAGCTCACGATCTGGTCGGCCACGCAGGCTCCCCACGAGGTCCGGGCCTACTGCGCGCGCCTCCTCGGCCTCCCCGAGTCGCGGGTGCGGGTCATCATGCGCGACACCGGCGGCGGCTTCGGACAGAAGGTCAACGTCACCCGCGAGGAGATGTGCGTGATGCTCGCGTCGCGCACGGTGCCTGCGGCCATCAAGTGGATCGAGGACCGGCGCGAGAACCTGATGTGCGCAGGGCAGGCCCGGCACGAGTCGGGTGACGCCCGCATCGCCTTCGCCGCC
>JBJSXO010000330.1:0-5835 GCA_046086425.1 Actinomycetota bacterium
CCCAAGCTCTACATCGCGCTCGGCATCTCGGGGGCCACGCAGCATCTCGTGGGTATGAAGGGCTCCGACAGCATCATCGCCATCAATAAGGACGGCGATGCCGAAGATGGGCGCCTCACCGTCCTTATTGATGGCGATGATGCTGTCGGAGCCCTTCATACCCACGAGATGCTGCGTGGCCCCCGAGATGCCGAGCGCGATGTAGAGCTTGGGCTTGACCGTCTTGCCGGTCTGACCGACCTGCTTCGAGTAGGGCACCCAGCCGGCGTCGACGATGGCGCGCGACGCGCCCGACGCCCCGCCGAGGAGCTTGGCGAGCTGGTCCACGAGGGGGTCGTAGCTGTCGGCGTCGCCGATGCCGCGACCACCGGACACCACGATGGTGGCCTCCTCGAGCTTGGGACCTTCGCGCTCCTCGACGTGGCGCTCGAGGATCTTGGCCTCACCGGCCCGGCCGGCGTCGACTGCGGCAACCGCCTCGACCGCAGCAGCGGCGCCCCCGCCGGGCTCCGCGGCGAACGACTTGGGCCGGATCGCGGCGAGATGGGGGCGCGGGCCGGAGAAGGCGGTGTCGACCAACGTGTTCCCACCGAAGATCGCCGTGCCGACCGTGACCGTGTCGCCGTCGACCGAGAGGGCCGTCCCGTTGGTGATCACCGGGCGGTCGAGCTTGACCGAGAGGCGGGCCGCCGCGTCGCGCCCGTCGTAGGTCTGCGCAAACAGCACGAGGTCGGGGCTGTGGGCCTCGACCAGCGACTGCAAAGCCGCGGCGCCCACGACGCCGGGCAGCGCGTCCCCGGGGTCGACGGCGAACACCTTGGTCGCACCGTGCTCACCCAGCGACGCCGCGAGCGCGTCGGCGTTGGCGCCCACGAACACGCACTCCACCGTGTCGGCGACCTCGCGGGCCTTGGTCAGCATCTCGAGCGTGCTCGTGGCCGGCTTGTCGCCGTCGGCCTCTGCGAACACCCACACCTTTGCCAGTCCCATCGACGGTTACTCCCTCTGCTGAGAACTCGTGCGAACTCGTGCGAACGTGCGCCGAACCGGGATTCCGGCTCAGACGACCTTGAGCTCCTCGAGGAACGCCACGACGCGCTGGTACGCCTCGCCGTCGTCCTCGATCTTCTCGCCGGCCTCGCGGGCCGGCGCCGGAACGACCTGGGTGATGGCCTGGCGTGCGCCCGTCCAGCCGACGTTGCCTGCGTCGAGTCCGAGATCGGAGGCGGTCACCTCGTCGACCGGCTTGTTCTTGGCCGCCATGATCCCCTTGAACGACGGGTAGCGGGGCTCGACCACACCGGCGGTGACGCTCACCACCGCCGGCAGCGACGCAGTGACAACGTCGTAGCCGGCCTCGGTCTGACGCTGGATCGTGACCGTGCCGTCACCCACGTCGACCTGCTTGGCGAACGTCAACGACGGCCACCCGAGCAGCTCGGCGACCTGCGCCGGCGTCGTGCCCGTATAGCCGTCGGTCGACTCCGTGGCCGCGAGCACAGGTCGGCACCGCCGGCGCGCTCGACCGCCTTGGCGAGCACCTTGGCGGTGGAGAGCGCGTCGGAGCCAGCCAGCGCCGGGTCCGAGACCAGGATCGCCTTGGCCGCACCCATGGCGCGCGCGGTCCGCAGACCGGAGACCTCGCCGTTGGGGGCCATCGACACGAGCGTGACCTCGCCGCCGCCCGCCTTGTCGACGAGCTGGAGGGCCATCTCCACCCCGTAGCTGTCGGACTCGTCGAGGATCAGCTTGCCCTCGCGCTTGAGCGCGTGGGTCGACGGGTCGAGCTCTCCGGGGACGACGGGATCGGGGATCTGCTTCACACAGACGACGACATGCATGGATCACTCCGCGTGAGCGTGGCGAAACGGATGGACGAGTCATTCTGGCAAGACGGCGGAGTCCCCGTCGAAACGGGGCCCCAGCGCCGGGGGCTACCGTCGAGGGGCGATGGGCGCCGAGTCGGACGTCGACCTGCTGGTGGTGGGGGCGGGACCCGCCGGGATCGCCGCTGCGCTCACCGCGCACCGGGCGGGGCTGAGCGTCCGCTGCGTCGACCGGGCCACGTTCCCGCGGGACAAGACCTGCGGCGACGGCCTCACCGCCGGCGCCTTGCGCTGGCTGGAGCGGCTCGGGGTGCCCGTTCCCGCCCTCGCGGCGACCCAACCGGTCGACACCGTGATGGTCCGTAGCCCGAGCGGTCGCATCGTCACGCTGCCCATGCCCGCCGACGGACACCACGCGTTGGTGACCCCGCGCGCCGGCCTCGACGACGCCCTGGTCGCGCGGGCACGCGCCGAGGGCGTCGAGGTGGCCGAGGGCGAGGGCGTCACGTCGGCGACGGTCGACCCCGACGGGGTGGTGGTGACCCACGGCGGGCGCAGCACTGCGGCACGGTCGCTGATCGCCGCCGACGGCCACTACTCCGCGGTCCGTCGGCTCGTCGACCCGGGGAGACCCGATCTCGGGTCGTCCCACGCGTTCCGGCAGTACTTCCGGGGCGTGCACGACCGGCGGCTCTGGGTGATCTTCGAGCCCGATCTCCTCCCCGGCTACGCGTGGGTCTTCCCGTTGCCGGGCGACCGAGCCAACGTCGGCTTCGGCGTGGCGCGCGACGCAGACCTCCGGGGCCGGACCCTGGCCGGGCTCTGGCGCGGGCTGCTCGACCGGCCCGCCGTGCGGGCCGTGCTCGGGCCGGACGCCGAACCCGAGGGTCGCCCGCGCGCCTGGCCCATCCCCGCCGACTTCGCGCCGGCGCGCCTGAGCGCAGGGCCCGTGCTCTTCGCCGGCGACGCCGCCGGAGTGGTGGACCCCATGACCGGGGAGGGCGTCGCGCAGGCGCTCGAGACCGGCGTGCTCGCGGCGCACGCCGTCGCTGCGGGGGGCCCGGCCGCCGCGATCGCAGCCCGTTACCGCGCGTCCACGAGCCGGGCGATCGGGCGCGACCTGCGCTGGGCCGCCGCGATCCGGCAAGTCCTCCGATCCGACACCGGGACCCGGGGCGCGCTGCGGCTCGTGGACCTCGGGCCGTGGACCCGGCGCAACTTCGCGCGCTGGATGTTCGAGGACTACCCCCGTGCCCTGCTCGGCACGCCCGACCGCTGGCGCCCGGGGGCCCTCACCCCACCGGGCGCGTTCCGCAGCCCCTTCGCGTCGGGGACGTGATGCGTCGGTGGTGGCCGGCTTCGCACCACCGCCACCGGAGCCGCCTCCGCGGCCACGGCTACTTCAAGCGGCTGGGCCCGGGCATCGTCACCGGTGCTGCCGACGACGATCCGTCCGGGATCGGCACCTACTCCCAGGTCGGCGCGGCGTACGGTCTCGGCCTCGTCTGGTGTGTGCCCCTCGTCGCCCCCATGGCCGCCGCAGTGCAGGAGACCTCGGGCCGACTCGGCCTCGTGACCGGCCGGGGCCTGGCGACGCTCATCCGCCTGCGGTTCCCGAGGTGGGTGCTCCTCGGGGCGCTCGCCCTCGTGGTCGTCGCGAACACGTTCAACATCGCCGCCGACGTCGCCGCAATGGCTGCCTCGACACGACTGGTCGTCGACCTGCCCCAGGCCTTCCTCGTGGTCGGGTACGTCGGCGTGATGATGGCCCTCGAGCTCACGATGCCCTACCACCGCTACGCACGGATCCTGCGCTGGCTGGCGCTCTCGCTGCTCGCCTACGTGTTCGTGCTCGCGTCGGCGGACGTGGACTGGAGCGAGGTGTGGCACGCGCTCGTGTCCCCGGCGCTGGTCGGGGGCGCCGGGGGCATCGCGGCACTCATCGCCGTGTTCGGCACCACGGTGTCGCCCTACCTGTTCTTCTGGCAAGCGAGCGAGGAGGTGGAGGAGGAGTCCGACCGCCCGGCGCCCGTCGACGTCGACCACGTACGGGCCATGCGGGTCGACGTCGTCGGCGGCATGGTCTCGGCCGTCGTCATCGCGTTTGCGATCGTGGTGGTCGCGGCGTCGACCCTCCATCCTGCGGGCATCACCGAGATCGCCACGCCCGACCAGGCCGCCCAGGCCCTCGAACCGCTCGTCGGCGGCGCCGCCGGGCTGGTGTTCACCCTCGGCATCGTCGGCCTCGGCCTCCTGGCCGTGCCGGTGCTCGCCGGCTCGAGCGCGTACGCGCTCGCCGAGGCCTTCGACTGGCACGAGGGGCTGTCGCGAGGACTGCGCGACGCCCGCGGCTTCTACGCAGTCGTCGCCGGCTCGATGCTCACCGGGATGGTGGTCGGGTTCGTGGGCCTCGACCCGATCCGGGCCCTGTACCTCGCCGCGATCCTCAACGGCCTCGCCGCCCCACCGCTCATCGCCCTCATGCTCGCCCTCGGCCGCCGGGAGACCGCCCTCGGGCGCTTCCGCAGCGGCGCGTGGTCGGTCGGTCTCGTCGGCGCGACCCTTGCGGTGAGCCTGGCGCTCCCGCTCGCGTACGTCCTGGCCCGCTGATCCTTCCGTACACTCGGGCCATGACCTCGGTCGGCGACATCATCAAGGCCCCGCACTGGTCCACGGACATCCCGCTCGACACCCCGCACCCCCGCCTCGATGTGCTGGCGGAGCGAGGGTTCGTGGTGCTCACCGACCAGGACCCGCCCGTGCCGGAGGAGGAGTACCTCTCGCTCGTCTACATGGACTGGAAGAGCGGTGGCGACACCAACTTCGCCCCGATCGCGACCGCCGACGGCGAGCTCGACTGTCGCGGCTTCTGGAAGCCCGGTGCGGAGCAGCCGGACAAGGGCGGCAAGCTCACGGCCAACGCCGAGCGGTGCCCCACCCTCGTCGCCCACCTCCGCGCGGTGGGTGCCGACTACGGCCGGGTCCGGGTGATCAAGCTCGAGCCGCAGGACTACGAGCAGGCGCTGCGGTCGTTCCATCGCGACGACAACAACCGATTCAACCCCGAGGACGAGGGGTGGGTCGTCCGCCAGTGGATCGAGCTGAGCGACAACCCCGGCGCGTTCATGATCCTCATGGAGCAGGGCGCCGACGGCATGCCCGACCCGGCGACCGAGGTGCACGTGCCCCTCCACCGGGGCGCCCGCTTCGTGGTCGACACCCAGCGCTTGTGGCACGTCGTGTGCAACCCGAGCGCCACCACGCGCTACGCGCTCATCACGAGCCTGGAGAGCGGCCCCGCGCTCGACGCGTGGATCGCCGCGAACCTGCCCGGGTAGCCCACTTCACCGGAGCGACGCGACCGGGCACGCTCTCGCCGCTCAGCCGCCCACGGGCGAGCCGTGGTGCACGACCATGCGCCACTCGGCGCCGTCCCGCACGAAGAGGTTGAGCGCGCTGACGTGCGCGCCCGAGAGCTCGTCGCCGCCGGAGGCCTGCAGGATGTTCTCGTCGAGCGTCACCCAGGCGACCGCGCCGGCCACCTGCAACTGCTCGTCCGTCAGCACGAACTGGATGTAGGGGGTGTTGCGGAAGATCGCGTCCCAGGAGGCAGCGACCCGCGCCCAGCCGTGGAGCGTGGGCCAGCCGGGATGCGTGACCGACACCCGGTCGGAGTGCTCCCACAGCTCGGCCATGGCGTCGAGGTCACCGCGCTCGAATGCCGCGTAGAAGGACGCGTTGGCCGCCCGGACGGCCGCGGCGTCGGAGTCCTCGGGGATCACCACGGCCGCATCGTCGCGCGAACCCCCGCACCGCCGCGTGCTCCCGCCACGCGGCGCCTCGCCCGGCTCGTCACGCGGCTTCGTGGATCACCCGTTCGCGCATCGACCACCACAGGCGGGCCGTGACCACGACCCAGTCGAGGAGGACGACACCGGCGTCGGCGCACCGGTGCCGCAGGGTGACGAACCGGCCCAGCTCGTGACGGCCGGGCGCGCGGCCGGGCGCG
>JBJSXO010000331.1:0-8341 GCA_046086425.1 Actinomycetota bacterium
CGGCGCCGCCGTGCTCTACATGGATGCCGACCTTGCCACCGACCTCACCGTTGTCGACGAGTTCCTCCACCACCTGACAGAGGTCGACGTGGTGGTGGGCTCGCGCGCGGTTCCCGGAGCGCGGGTGCACAACACCACGACCTTGCGTGCGGTCATGGGACGGACGTTCAACCGCCTGGTGCGATTGGTGGCCCGACTGGCCGTCCACGACTCGCAATGTGGGTTCAAGGCGTTCCGGGGCGACGTCGCGCGCCTCCTCTTCTCGTTGAGCGAGGTCGATGGCTTCGCCTTCGATCCCGAGGTACTGGTGATGGCCCGCATCCTGGGGTACCGCGTGGTGGAGGTCCCCGTGGACTGGACCGCGGTAGACGGGTCGAGCGTGCGCCCCGTGCGCGACTCCGTCGTCACCGCTCTGGCGCTGATGCGCGTCGTGCTCCGGCGTCGACCGGCTGCGGTGCGCGCGCAGGCCCGGGCGCACGGCTGGAGCCCGGCCGGTACCGGGACTGGCGTGTGACCGAGCCCCACGCGGTGTGCGAGAACTGGACGGCGCGACTCCATCGCGCGCCGCGGGTCGTGTTCGTGGCTTGGCGCGATCTCGACCACCCGCAGGCGGGCGGCTCGGAGCTCGTGATCGACCAACTCGCCAGCGGACTGTCGGAGCGGGGGTTCGACGTCGGCCTCGTTGCCGGTGGCCCCACGGGTGAACGTGCCTACCGGGTGTGGTCGAGCGGGGGAACGTACTCGCAGTACGTGCGGGTCCCGGTGGTCTTTCACGCGCGCGTCCACGGCGCCGACGTGGTGGTGGACGTCGAGAACGGCATCCCGTTCTTCGCGCCGATCTGGCAGCGTGCCCCGGTCGTGTGCCTGGTGCACCACGTGCACACCGAGCAGTGGGCCATGCAGTTTCCGGCTCCGATCGCAGCGGTAGGGCGCTGGCTCGAGTCCGCGGCGATGCCGCGGGTCTATCGGCGGTCCGAATACGTCGCAGTGTCCGAGTCGACGGCGCGCGCGCTCGTGCGTCTCGGTGTCGGTGCGGACGCGATCACCACAATCGAGATGGGCGCAGCGCCGCTGGCTCCGCTCGCCGCCCGCGCACCGGAGCCCCGCTTCCTCGTGCTGGGCCGGCTCGTCCCGCACAAGCGGGTCGAGCTGGCGCTCACCCGCTGGCCCGAGGTCCGGGCCCGCACCGGCGGCACCCTGGTGATCGCCGGGGACGGACCCGAGCTCGACCGGCTGCAGGCTCTGGCGTCGGACGGCGTCGAGTTCACCGGGTACCTCACCGAGGAGGACAAGGCACGCGAGCTGGGCGCCGCCTGGGTGCTGGTGCACCCGGCGCACCACGAGGGCTGGGGGACGGTGGTGATGGAAGCCGCCACCGCCGGCGTGCCCACGGTCGGCTTCGCCGTCGAAGGGGTACGCGACTCCGTCGACGACGGGATCACCGGCCTGCTGGCCGCGGACGACGGTGAGTTCGTGGAGGCGTGGGTGCGCCTCGGTCGCGACGGCGCGCTGCGCTCCCGCATGTCGGATGCGGCCCGGGCTCGCGCAGCCACGTTCACCTGGCCGCGGGCCGTCGACCGGTTCGAGGCGGTCATCGACCGGGTGCTCGACCGCGCCCTCGGCCGTCCGCGGTGACCGGATCGGTACGGTGGGCGCCGTGAGGACCCAGGTCCGGCGCACCGTCGAGCTGTGGACGCTGTTCCGCAATGAGCGCAACGACCCCGGCGCGTTCTACCGCCGACTCGCGTCCGATGCCGTCGACGGGTTCGCGCGCCGTCACGGCGTGCTCCGGGGGCGGTGGATCGCCGACATCGGATGCGGGCCGGGCTACTACACCGATGCGTTCCGGGCTGCGGGCGCCCACGTGCTCCCGGTGGAGTACGACCCCGAGGAGCTGCGGCTGGCGGGCACACCCCCGCTCGGTGCGGTGGTGGGGGACGCCGAGCGGCTGCCCGCGCCCGACGGGGCGTTCGACGGCGTGTTCTGCTCGAACATGCTCGAGCACACGCCCCGGCCCGCCGCGGTGATCGCCGAGATGGCCCGGGTACTGCGCCCGGGAGGCTGGGGGTACCTCTCGTTCACCAACTGGTACTCGCCCTGGGGGGGCCACGAGATGAACCCGTACCACCTCCTCGGGCCTGCACGCGGCGTCCGGCTCTTCGAGCAGCGCCACGGGCCGGACCACAAGCACAAGGTCGGCGAGAACCTCTACCCGACCCACATCGGGGCCACCCTGCGGCAGTTCGCGGCGCACCCCGACCTCCGGGTGGAGCGGGTCGAGCCCCGGTACTACCCCTGGGCGGCACCGGTGATGAAGGTCCCCGGCGTCCGCGAGGTGCTGGCCTGGAACTGCGTGATCCGGTTCGTCCGCGCCTGACCGGGCAGCCGATAGCGTGCCCCGGTGGCCACCCCCAAGTCGTTCGCGCTGACCGCGCCGGTCCACGAATACCTCGTGGCCCACGGCACGCCGCCCGACGCCGTGCAGCAGGCCCTCATCGAGCGCACGGCGGCACTCGGGGGGATTGCCGCGATGCAGATCGCGCCCGAGCAGGGTGCGTTCATGACGGTGCTCACCCGGCTGCTGGGAGTGCGCCGGGCGGTGGAGATCGGGACGTTCACCGGGTACTCGGCGCTGTGCATCGCTCGGGGTCTCGAGCCCGGCGGTCGGCTGGTCTGTTGCGACGTGAGCGAGGAGTGGACCACGATCGCGCACGAAGCCTGGGCCGAGGCCGGGGTGGACGACCGGATCGACCTGCGCATCGCCCCGGCGCTCGAGACGATCGCCGCGATGCCCGAGGACGAGCACATCGATCTCGTGTTCATCGACGCCGACAAGGCGCAGTACGCCGACTACTTCGAGGCCGTGCTCCCCCGAGTGCGCACCAACGGCGTGATCCTGGTCGACAACACGTTGTGGTCGGGTGCCGTGGCCGACCCCGATGCCGATGACGCGAGCACCGTAGCGATCCGGGCGTTCAACGACCTGGTCGCGGCGGATCCGCGGGTCGACACCGTGCAGCTGGCGATCAGCGACGGCTTGACGCTCCTGCGCAAGCGCTGAACGCGAACACCCGGCCGGACGCAGCCAGCCGGGTGTTCGTCGTCGTCCTGCCGGCCCGGCCGTGAGCCGGTTCCGATGGGGCTCAGTAGTCGGACTGGCTCGCCGCCGCTCCGATGAGTGCGGAGACGACGACGCCGAGGGGGAGGGCGCCCCAGTACGACACGTTCACGCCGACGTTGCCGAGGAACAGCATCAGCAGCCAGGTCGCCGGGAAGGTGGCGATGAAGAAGATGACGAGCAGCGCGAGCAGGGCCTTGAACATGGGGCTCCTTTGGGTCGATGGTGCCCCGAACCTAGGCCCGGGCCGCACGCCGGTCGCGGATGGTGCGCGTCCGCCGCGACCGCGAGCGGGCAGGTCAGTCGAAGGAGCCGGTGCGACCGAAGCGGTAATAGCCCGCAAACTGCTGGTTCACCGCGTCGGGCAGCGGGACGACGGCGCCCATGGCGCGGGCCCCGTGCACGATCTCCGCGGTCCGCTCGACGAGCCCGGCCACGTGCAGCACGTCCTTGGGCGTCTTGCCGACTGCGAAGAGCCCGTGGTTGGCCATCAGGACGGCGGCCTTCTTGGCGACCCGTGCGGCGACCTCCGCAGCGAGCTCTTCGGTACCGGTGGTCCGGTATTCGGCCACCTCCACGTCGCCGCCCACGAACACGTCGAACTCCTCGATCACCGCCGGGATGGGTTGGCGGGTGAGCGCGAACATCGTGGCGAACTTCGCGTGGCAGTGCATCGTCGCCCCGATCTCGGGGTAGAGACGCAGAGCCGAGAGGTGCAGGGACTTCTCCGTGGTCGGACTCCGGTGCCCTTCCACCACGTTGCCGTCGAGGTCGCACACCACGAGGTCGTCGAGACCCATGCTGCGGTAGTCGAGGGACGAGGGGGTGAGCACGGCGTTCCCGTCGGGGAGCCGGGCGGCGACGTTGCCGGCCGTCCCCTCCACGAGACCGCTGTGCAGCATCTCCTGGGCCACCCAGAGCAGCTGCTCCTTGGTCTCCTGTGCGGTCATGGGCTGCTGCGCGCTCATCGACGACTCACCGGTCCAAGACCTCCGGGTTCACGAGGTTGTCGGGGCGCCCGCCGGACAGCAGGGTCGCGAGTCCGTCGGCGATCTGCTTCGAGTGGTTCGCCTCGGTGTCGTAGGTGGCGCCGCCGATGTGGGGGGTGAGCACCACGTTGCCCATCGCGACCAGGGGATGATCCACCGGGAGGTGCTCGCCCACGAAGTGGTCGAGTCCGGCGCCCCCGAGGTGACCGGTCGCGAGCGCGGCGACCAGGGCCTCGGTGTCGTGCAACTGGGCACGCGCGGTGTTGAGGAACAGTGCGCCCGGCTTCATCCGCGCGAACTGCTCGGCTCCGATCATCGCGGTGGTCTCCGGGGTGACCGGCGCGTGCATCGACACGACGTCGGATGCGGCGAGCAGCTCCTCGAGGGTGGCCGTGGCGTCGGGTGCGTACGGGTCGTGGGCGAGCACGGTCATCCCGAGCCCCTCGAGCCGCCACTTGAGCGCCCGGCCCACTGCGCCGAGGCCGATCAGGCCTGCGGTCTGTCCGGCGAGCTGCCAGGCCCGGTAGCGCTGGTACGGGATGGTGCCATCCCGGTAGGTCTGGCCTTCGCGCACGTCGAGGTCGGCGCGCACGAGACCGCGGCGGACGGCGAACATGAGGGCGACGGCGATCTCGGCCACGGCGTCGGCGTTGCGGCCGGGTGCCCGCAGCACCGGGATGCCCTTGGCCGTGGCCTGGGCCACGTCGATGTTGTTGGGGTCGCCCCGGCACGCACCGAGCGCCACGAGCGGGAGGTCGTAGAGGGCGGTGCCGGTGACGAAGTCGGACTCGACGACGAGGATGTCGGCACCGACCTCCTCGACCATCGCCGCCAGGGCGTCGCCGTCGAGCAGGCGGACGGGTCGGTGGTCGATCCAGGGGTCGAGCACCACGGTGGCGAGGCTCCGCAGGGTGTCGAGACCCTCGCCGCGGAAGGGCGCGGTGACCAGAGCCGTGTGCGCGGGGGAGGGAGTCATCCCATCGAGTTTCGCACGTGCCCGGCGGGAGCGTCGGGTCGAGGGGCGGCTGCTCCGGTCCGGTCACGTGAGCGCCGTAGACTCCCGGACGAGGTTCCCGCTCCGCGTCGGCGGAGCCCGTTGCGTACCGAGTCGACTATCGCTCCCACCGCTGCATCGAGGCGCTCGCCCGGCCAGGCGACCCGGGCCGGACGCCGGCGGGCCCGCCGGGGTCGCCGCCTCGCGGGCGTGGCGATCGTCGGCATCGCCCTGGCGGGGGTGGCGACGGCGGTCGCCGTGGCCCCCGGGGGCGGCGCCTTCGGAGGTGCGGGGCGATCGGGTCGTGCGCCGGTCGCCGACCGCAGGGGAGTCGCGCCGGCCTGGCTCGTGCAACCGGGGGTGGCTCGCCACATGGTCCTGCTCGGCGACTCCATCGCCTCGAGTGCCGCCGACGCGCTCCGGGACGCCGGGGCTGCCCGCGGGATCTCGGTCGACTCGATGGTGCGTTGGGGCTGCGGTCTCACCACGGGCGTCACCCAGAAGACCTTGGATGCCGCACTCAGCGCCCGGTGTGCTGCGAGCACGCCGCAGCACCTCGACGAGGCGGCGCAACGTGTGGGGCCGGGCGACGCCGTGGTCTGGTTCAACTCCTGGGAGGTCAACGACCACCTCGTCGGCGACCGCGTGCTGGCGTTCCGCTCTCCGGAGTGGGACCGTTGGTACGCGGGGCAGCTCGACGCAGCGCGCGCCCGGTTCAGCGCCCGGGGGGCGACGTTGGTGCTCGTCACGGTCGCCCCGCGAGCCCCCGTGGGGGGGATCGAGCGCCAGGCGCCGGCCGACGCCCGGGACACGCTCGCGCTGACGGAGATCTACCGCCGCTTCGCCAGCGAGCATCCAGCCGACGTGGTCGTCGCCGACCTTGCGGCGCTGCTCTGTCCGTACGCGCCGCAGTGTCCCGAGCGCATCGACGGGATCACGGTGCGTCCCGACTCGACCCACTACGGGGCGGCAGGGGCTGCGTGGATGGCGCCACGCCTGCTCGACCTGATCGACCTGGGGTTGGCCAGGCGCCCGTTCGGGGCGTAGCCATCGCGGCGCGCAGCGCGGCCTGGTCGGCGGCGCTCGGTCGGCCCCAGCCCGGCGCATAGCCGAACACCTCGCGGGCAACCCGGGACCCGTAGTGGTCGTCGAGGATCTCGATCTGGTCGGTGGTGACGAGCGCCGGATGGATGACGCCGCACGCGCGGCTCAGGCGCAGTACCTCCCGGCGCAACTGGGTGACGTAGCCGGCGCAACGAACCGACTTGTCGGCGGGGTCGATGCCGCGTTGGCGCCACTTGGACTGGGTGGTCACCCCGGTAGGGCAGCGGTCGGTGTGGCAGCGCTGGGCCTGGATGCAGCCGATCGCGAGCAGGGCCTCCCGACCGACGTTGACACCGTCACAGCCCAGGGCGAAGGCGAGGAGCGCCTCCGCGGGGAGCCCGAGCTTGCCCGCACCGATGAACACGATCCGGTCGGTGAGCCCGGCCTCCGCAAACGCCCGGTAGACCCGTGAGAACCCGACCTTGAACGGCAAGGCCACGTGATCGGTGAAGACCAGAGGGCCGGCGCCGGTACCGCCCTCGCCGCCGTCGACGGTCACGAAGTCGACGCCGCGCTCGCCTCGCTCCATCAGGCGGGCGAGATTGCGAAAGACCGTGTCGTCCCCGACGGCCGACTTGATCCCGACCGGCTTGCCCGACGTCTCGGCCAGCAGCTCCACGAAGTCGAGAAGGGAGTCGGCATCGGAGAATGCCGAGTGGGCGGCGGGGCTCACGCAGTCGACCCCGGCGTCGACCCCGCGGATCGACGCGATCTCCCGCGTCACCTTCGCGCCGGGGAGCAGACCGCCGATGCCGGGCTTGGCGCCCTGGCTCAACTTGATCTCGATTGCTCGGATGGTCGGCTCCGCCTCGACGACGGCGCGGAAGCGGCCGAGGTCGAACCGGCCGCGTTCGTCACGGCATCCGAAGTAACCGGTGCCGATCTGCCACACGAGGTCGCCGCCGTGGCGGTGATGGTCCGTGATGCCGCCTTCGCCCGTTCCTTGCCAGCACCCGGCGCGCGCAGCGCCGCGGTTGAGCGACTCGACCGCGCGCGCGCTGAGGGAACCGAAGCTCATGCTCGAGATGTTGACGGCCGACGGTGCCCGGAACGCGCTGCGCCGGCCCATCGGCCCGCCCAGCACCTTTGCCATCGGCATCGAGGCGGCGGGATCGACCGGATGGGGCTCGTCGAGCGGGAAGGGTGCCTGCTTGACGATGAGATAGTGGTTGGACCCCTCGAGGTCGTTGTCGGTGCCGAAGCCGTAGTACGTGTTGACCTGCTTCGCCGAGGTGTAGACCCAGCGGCGCTGGTCGCGGCTGAACGGCTTGTCGGCGTCGTTGTCGGTGACGATGTACTGGCGCAACTCGGGCCCGACGGCCTCGAGCAGGAAGCGCAGGTGCCCGATGACCGGGAAGTTGCGCAGGATTGCGTGACGGCGCTGGACGAGGTCGTAGACCGTCACGATCAGGAGGAACCCGACGAGGGCGACGAGCAGCCACTGCCACCAGCTCACGGCATCCGGTCCTCAGGTTCGCGGGAGGCCCAGCACCCGCTGGGCGATGATGTTCTTGTTGATCTGGGTCGTGCCCCCCGCGATCGTCGCTTGACGGCTGCCCACCCGGTCCCGTCCCCACCGACCGGTGTCGGCCTCGGGTCCGAGGACGGCGGCGGCGACGTCGCCGATGTGCTGATCGGTCTCGCTCCAGACCAGCTTGGCGATCGAGGACTCCGGGCCGAGTGGCCGCCCGTGCAGCTCACCCGAGATCGCCCGCTCGGCGATGAGCTTCATCAGCTCGCCCTCGAGGTAGACCCGCGCGAGCAGTTGGCGGATCGCGGGCTCCTCCGCAGCGGATGCGGCGCGGCGCCCGGGCGCGGCCTTCGCGGCCGCGATGAGGTCCGCGACCTTCGCGCGCGTGCCGAGGTGCAACTTGGCCACGCCACTGCGCTCGTGGGCGAGGGTGGTCATGGCGACCCGCCAGCCCTCGTGCTCCGGCCCCAGGATTGCGTCGGCGGGCACCCGGACGTCGTCGAAGAAGACCTCGTTGAAGTCGTGCGCCCCGGTGATCGTGATGAGCGGCCGCACGTCGATCCCCGGCAGCGACATGTCGACCAGCAGGCAGCTGATGCCGCGGTGCTTCGGTGCGTCGGGATCGGTGCGCACGAGCAGCTCGCACCAGTGCGCGTGGTGGCCGA
>JBJSXO010000332.1:0-2124 GCA_046086425.1 Actinomycetota bacterium
TCGCAGGTGGGTTCGGTGCCCCAGGTGTCGCTGCCGTAGAGGTCGTCGGTGAAGGTGAAGTCGGTCGGCTCCGCGTCCCCGTAGGTGATCGTGTCGTCGTCGGCGGTCACGGTGAGGGTGGCTTGGTCGATCGTGCCCTCGGCGGTGTCGGGGTATGTGATGGTGTAGTTGAGGGACACGTCGGCGTTGCTGTTACCCGAGTCGAGAACCGAACATCCCGAGGCGGTAAGGGTCTTGTCGCCGGCGGACGCACTCGCCGCGGGCGAGTCGAAAGTCTGGGTGCACCCGCTCAAGTTGTGGTTCGTCACCAGCGTCCCGCTCGAAAGCGTCGGGACGCCGCTCGAGGTCGTCGTGCCGTCGTAGGTCTTCGTGTCGGTGGCCGCCGCGACGGTGATGGCACGCTTGTTGATCGTGCCCGCCGCGGTGTCGTAAGTGATCGTGTAGTTCGCCGTCCGATTGACGAGGAGGGCATCCAAGACCGAGCAGCCCGAAGCGGTGAGCGTCTTGTCGTTGGCCGAGGCGCTCGCCGAGGCTGAGTTGAACGTCTGGGAGCAGCCGCTCAGGCTGTGGCCGGAGACCAAGGTCCCCGA
Organism: Actinomycetota bacterium; assembly: GCA_046086425.1. Lineage (GTDB taxonomy): Bacteria > Actinomycetota > Acidimicrobiia > IMCC26256 > PALSA-555 > CAIUKV01. The sequence goes on from JBJSXO010000332.1 coordinate 591, forward strand.
CGTGCGAGTCGGACTGCCACTCGAGGTCGTCGTGCCGTCGTAGGTCTTCGTCGCGGTGGCCGCTGTCACGGTGATGGCACGCTTGTTGATCGTTCCCGTCGCGGTGACGTAGGAGATGATGTAGCCGTCGGTCACATCGGCGTAGCCGTTGGCCGAGTCCAGCACCACGCATCCCGACGCCGTCAGCGTCTTGTTGCCGGGGGTAGAGCTGGCCGTCGCGGTGTTGAAGGTCTGCGTGCACCCGTCGAGGACGTGGTCGGTAGCGAGCGTCCCCAACGTGATCGAGGGAATTCCAGACGATGAGGTCGTGCCGTCGTAGGTCCTGGTGTCGGTGGCCGCCGAAACGGTGATCGAGATCGGCTCATCCGCCTTGGCATTGCCGCCTCGCGCAACCGAAAGGGCTCCGACGGCGGCGAGGATCAGCAGGAAGCCCGTCAGGCGGGCGGAGTGGCCGGCCGACCAACGGCGACTACTACGCAAGTCAAACACAGCCCGGCGACGTCCTACGCGCCATCCCATGCGACCCTCCTGCCAGACGTGGCCGAAGAGCCCGCCACTTCTCTTCGTCGCGCCTGTGCGGAGGCTACACCGAAGGGCCGTGCCCGGCAAACGCCTCGGCCGCCCCGCGCCATCCGAGGCGTCCGTCCCATTGCCACATAGAACACCTGCCCCGGCACCCCGGGCAGGGGTGGAGACGCTCGATCCCGCCCACTTCGTACGAGCCCTCCCCGGCGACGCCGGGGCAGGGACGACCACGGCCGGGTGCCAGACTCGTCGCGTGAGCCCGAACCGCCTCGCCCGGGAGGCCTCCCCCTACCTCCTCCAGCACACCGACAACCCCGTGGACTGGTGGCCGTGGGGCGAGGAGGCGCTGGCCGAGGCCGGGCGGCGCGGGGTTCCGGTGCTCCTGTCGATCGGGTACGCCGCGTGCCACTGGTGCCACGTGATGGCCCACGAGTCCTTCGAGGACGAGGCGACCGCGGCGGTCATGAACCGCGACTTCGTCTGCGTGAAGGTGGACCGCGAGGAACGCCCCGACGTGGACGCGATCTACATGGACGCCGTGCAGGCGATGACCGGTCACGGCGGCTGGCCCCTCACCGCGTTCCTCACGCCCGCGGGCCATCCCTTCTTCGCGGGGACGTACTTCCCGAAGGAGGAACGCCACGGCATGCCCGCGTTCGCGCGCGTGCTCGAGGCGATCGCGGAGGCGTGGCGGGACCGTCGGCGACGTCGAGGAACAGGCCGCGCGCGTGACGCAGGCGATCGACCGGCAGGGGCTGTTGCCCGGGGACGGGGCGGCGCCGGTCGAGCGCGTCCTGTCGGACGCGCTCGCCCGGCTCGGTTCCTCCTTCGACCACGCGCGGGGCGGGTTCGGCGGGGCGCCGAAGTTCCCGCAGCCGATGACGCTCGAGTTCCTGCTGCGGCTTGACGCGCGCGGTTCCGCGCCGGAGGCGCTGCCGCTCGTCGTGCGCACGCTCGAGGCGATGCAGGACGGCGGGATCTTCGACCAGGTGGGCGGGGGGTTCCACCG
>JBJSXO010000333.1:0-5226 GCA_046086425.1 Actinomycetota bacterium
CTGACGTGGGCATCGATCCGTTCGAGTTCGACGGCGAGGCGTTTGGGTTTGGAGGCCGGGGCGCCGACCACGCCGAAGCCCCCGGCGTTGGTGACGGCGGCCACGACGTCCCGGCAGTGGCTGAAGGCGAAGATGGGGAACTCGATCCCCAGGCGGTCGCAGATCTCGGTGCGCACGACGGTCCTCCTCGACCCGGGCGGGACTGGCCCCTCGATGCTGGCACGGTTCCGGGTCGCCCGTCCGGTCGGCCTCCGCCCGGCCCCGGGGGCAACCGACCGGTTGACGGTGCGCCCGGCATCGGCAAGAGTCCGTCCATACAGCACTCGAACGGGGGGGAGACGTGCAGTACTCGACTCGGAAGCGTTCGGCGACCACGATCCTGGTCACCGGTCTCGCCGTCGTGGCGATCTCCTTCGCCTCGGCCGCCGACGCCGGTGCGGCCGGCGGCAGCGTGCCCGGGGTGACGGCCAAGGAGATCCAGGTCGGCGCGCTCATCGGCAAGACGAACCCGACCGGTGTGCCGTACCAGGACGTGGTGACCGGGGCCCAGGCCCGCTTCGACGCGATCAACAAGGACGGCGGGGTCTTCGGACGCAAGTTCAAAATCGTGAAGACCTATGACGACCAGACGCGCTCGTCGAAGAACATCCTCGGTGCGCGCGCGCTCGTCGAGGAGAACAAGGTGTTCGCGGCTCTCGTCGCCACCCAGACGTTCTCCGGTGCCGACGTGTTCGTCCGGTCCGGCACTCCGGCCTTCGGCTACAACATCCAGGTCGAGTGGTCCCGCGGGCCGAACCTGTTCGGCACCTACGGCTCGTACAACTGCCCCGACTGCCCGTCGGTCTCGCCCGCCGTCGCGGCGAAGGGCGTCGGCGCGAAGCGCGCCGCGATCCTCGCCTACGGCTCGTCGCCCAGCTCGTCGTCGTGCGCCGGCGCGATCCGGACCGCGTTCGACAAGTGGGGCCCCAAGGTCGCGGTGTTCGACACCAGCCTGTCGTTCGGCTTCTCCGCCAACGACATCTCGGGTGCCGTACAGGCCATGAAGGACAACCAGGTCGACTTCGTCGCCACGTGCATGGACCTCAACGGCGAGGTGAACATCAAGAAGGCGCTGGTCGCGGCCGGCCTGCCCGACGTGAAGTTCTACGCCCCCCAGGGCTACGACACCGAGACCATCAAGGAGCTCGGGGACGAGTTGAACGGGTTCACCTTCCCCGTGCAGTTCGTCCCCTTCGAGCTGGCCAAGGGCAACCCGGGCATGACCGAGTTCGTCAAGGCCATGAAGGCCCGCAAGCTGAACCCGACGGAGAACCTGCTCGTGGGCTGGGTCGGTGCGAGCCTGCTCTACGAGGGGATCAAGGCGGCCGGGAAGAACTTCACCCAGGCCTCGGTGGTCGGCGCGATCAACCGGATCACCGACTGGACGGCGAACGGGATGATCACGCCCGTGGACTGGACGACGGCCCACGGCCCCTCGGGCCCCAACGACATCGGGTGCTTCTCCTACCCGATCGCCAAGGACGGGAAGTTCGTGCCTGCGTACGGCCAGCCCGGGAAGCCGCTCGTGTGCTACCCGGAGAACCCCTACCCGGCCACGCTCGACAACCCGACGTATCTCGGCGGCTGAGCCCGGCCCGCAGCGGCCGAGCCCGAATTGCGCGCGGCCCGACCCCCGGGTGCACCCCGGACACCGCACCGGGCATGATGGCGCCCGGTCGCACCGGTCGGCGCCGGCCCGCGTCCCCGTCACCCGTCTCGCCCGAGGAGCGCGCCATGCCCACGCCTGCCCAGTTCGACCGCGAGGCGGTCCAGCGCAAGTACGCCGAGGAGCGGGCCCGGCGGATCGGTGCCAACCGGGCGGTCGTCGAGGATCTCGTCCACGACGAGCGGTTCGCGAGCTACCTCGCCGACCCGTTCACCGACTTCACGGAGCGCGCGCCGATCACCGATGACGTCGACGTCGTGATCGTGTGCGCCGGGATCGCGGGCGTGGTCACCGGGGCGAAGCTCCGCGAGGCCGGCGACTTCCGGATCCGGGTGGTCGACACCGCCGGCGGCGTGGGCGGGACCTGGTACTGGAACCGCTATCCGGGCGTGATGTGCGACGTCGAGTCCTACATCTATATGCCCATGCTCGAGGAGATGGACTACGTCCCCAAGACCCGGTACGCGTCCGGCGAGGAGATCCGGGAGCACATCGACGCGATCGCGCGGAAGTACGACCTCGTCGACGACGCCCTGTTCCACACCCGGGTGGAGGAGAGCCGGTGGGACGAGGACGCGGCCCGGTGGGTGCTCACGACCGACTGCGGTGACACGATCCGCACGCGGTTCCTGGTCATGGCGGTGGGCATCCTCAACCTCCGCAAGCTCCCGGCCATCCCCGGGGTGGAGCGGTTCGCGGGGAAGTCGTTCCACTCGGCCCACTGGGACTACGGCTGCACCGGCGGAGCGCCGGGCGACGGCAACCTCACCGGGCTCGGGGACAAGACCGTCGGCATCGTCGGCACCGGCGCGAGCGCGATCCAGGCCATCCCGCCGCTCGCCGAGTCGGCGAAGCACCTGTACGTCTTCCAGCGCACGCCGTCGGCTATCGGGGTGCGCAACAACGCCCCCACCACGGAGGAGTTCGTTGCGAGCCGGAAGCCGGGCTGGCAGATGGAGCGGATGGACAACTTCACCGCCGTCATGACCGGGCTGCCCGTCGAGCACGACCTGGTGGACGACGGCTGGTCCCTGCACATGGCCAAGGTCGCCAACCCGCGGTTCACGCCGGGGCTGTCGCCCCGGGAGATGGCCGAGGCGGCCGAGGCGTTCGACTTCGGCGTGATGGAGGAGCACCGGCACCGGATCGACGAAATCGTCGACGACCCCGACACCGCCGAGCGGCTCAAGCCCTACTACCGGTACCTGTGCAAGCGCCCGTGCTTCCACGACGAGTACCTCGGGGCCTTCAACCGCCCCAACGTGACCCTGGTCGACTGCCCGCGCGGTGTCGAGGAGGTCACCGAGCACGGCGTGGTCGTCGACGGGGAGGAGTACGAGCTCGACTGCATCATCTACGCCACCGGGTTCGAGGCCGAGGTCACGCCGTTCCCACGCCGGGCCGCCCACCCGATCCTCGGGCGGGGCGGGCTGCCCATCGCCGAGAAGTGGAAGGACGGCGCCTGCACCCTCCACGGGATGATGACCGAGGGGTTCCCGAACCTCTTCCTCTCCCCCGGACCCGGTCAGCAGGCGGTGATCAGCGTCAACCACACCCACGTGATGGTCACCGGGGCGGAGCACATCGCTGCGACGATCGCCAAGCTCGACGCGCACGGCGTGCGGATCGCCGACGTCACCCCCGAGGCCGAGGCCGACTGGGTCGCCAAGGTCGAAGCCGGGTTCAGCGACCGCAGCGCGTTCATGCTCGCGTGCACGCCGTCCCGGCTGAACTTCGACGGCGATCCCAGCCTCCAGAACCCGCGCAACGGCTCGTACGGCGGCGGGTACGGCGACTACTTCGGGTGGCGCAACCTCCTCGCGGAGTGGCGCGCCGCCGACGGGTTCCCCGGTCTGGCGATCGACGAGCCATCCGCACGAGACTGACCACATCCACCGTCGCCAACGTCACACGCCAACGTCATCAGGGGGGTCGATGCCCGGCGCAGAGAAGCGATCGCAGCGGGTGGTCGTCGTCACCGGCGGGGCCATCGGGATCGGCGCGGGGATCGCCGAGGCCTGTGCCCGTCGCGGCGCGTTCGTGGTGACGATGGATCCCGTGGTGGCCCTCGACGGGTCGGCCCAGTCCGGTCCCCCGGAGCAGACTACGGCGGAGCGCATCGTCGCCGCGGGCGGCGCCGCGCGCGCGTCGAGCACGTCGGTCACCGACGAGGACGCGGTGCGCGCGCTGTTCACCGGCCTCGTCGAGGAGTTCGGGGCGCTCGACGCCGTTGTCAACGTGGCCGGCATCAGCCGGCCGACGGGGTTCGCCACCGGCACCGAGGAGGACTGGGCCGCCGTCCTCGCCGTGCACCTCGACGGCTACCTCACCGTCTTGCGGGTCGCGCTCCCGCTCATGGCCGCAGCAGGCCACGGCCGGATCCTCGGCGTGACCTCGGGATCGGGCTGGCGTGCCGCCGACGCCGGCGCGTACAGCTGTGCGAAGCGGGCCGTGGCCGCACTCACCTGGCAGGTCGGGCGCGCGGCCCCACTCGGGGTGACGGTGAACGCGCTCTCCCCCATCGCCGCCACCCGCATGGTCGCCAGCGCCCTCTCGCGCCAGGCCGGCGCCGGCAACGCCCGCGGCACGAGCGCAGCGTCGGGCGGTGTCGCCCTCGCGGCCGCGCCGCCGCCGGAGCATCTCGGGCCGATCGGGGCCTACCTTGCGAGCGAGGACTTCGCGTGGTGCACCGGCAACGTGCTGTTCTCCAACGGCGCCGAGGTGTCGGCGGTGGGCCCGCCGCACCTGCTCGAGGTCCTCGGCACCACCGAGGTCGCCTCCGTCGGGGTGCTCGTCGACGCGGCGGCACCGGGAGTCCTGGTCCCGGCCGAGGCGGCCCAGGTGAGCACCGGCGGGAGCGTCCCCCGGCTGGGGGTGGCCTCCGGCGCCGAGTCCGCCGCACCTGCGGTCGGCGCGACGGCGCGCCGGTGCCTCGTGATCACCGACGACCCGGGTTGGCGCCAGACGATCGACGCTGCGCTCACCGCGCGCGGGGTAGTCGTCACGGCCACCGACGCGTCGGCCGACGGGTTCGCGGGTGCGGCGGCCGCAGTCGACGCGGCGGCGACCGAGCCGCTCGACGCCGTCGTGGTGGCACTCGACGAGACCGCGGCCGCTCCAACCGGCGCGGCGCCGGACTGGCGCGCGATCCTCGACGCCCACGGCGGTATCACCGACGCCATCCGTCGCGACGCGAGCTGGGTCCGGGCCGTGGCCGACCTGTCGGCCCGCACGCAACGGCCGCTGCGAGTGGTGACCCTCACCGGCGCGACCTCGGCCGGCGGGCGCAGCCGCGCGATGTCGGCGGCGCAGCTCGCCCGGGTCTCGCGCAGCGCGACCAAGGAGAGGGTCGGCGCGTTCGCGGTCGCAGTCGAGTCCGCCCACGCAACGGCCCGGACCAACGCCGCCACGCTCACCGCCCACCTCGTCACCGACGACGCCGCCCTGGCGCTAGCCGGCGCAAAGCTGGTGGCCACCTAGACCTGGCTCGACCTTCGCAGCCACCCCACCGTCGGCGGCAC
>JBJSXO010000334.1:0-10128 GCA_046086425.1 Actinomycetota bacterium
TCCACCTCGGCCGGATAGACGTTCGCGCCGCCGCGGATCACGAGGTCGTGACGTCGGTCGCGCACGAACAGCTCGCCGCCCGCGTCGACCCACCCCAGGTCGCCGGTGTGCAGCATCCCGCTGCGCAACGCCTCGGCTGTCGCCTCCGGCTGGTTCCAGTAGCCGAGCATCGTCGTGTACACGCCGGCCCACGGCCCCTCGGTCCGCGGGGCGACGCAGATCTCGCCCAGCGTGCCTGCGGGCACCTCGTGCCCGTCGTCGTCGACGACGAAGATCCGCACGTGCGGGAGGGCGTGGCCCGCACCGCCCGGCACCGGGGGCGCGTCGGGGTCGGTCATGGTCACCGCGGTGGGTGCCTCGGTGAGCCCGTAACCGACGGTGACCTCGGTGCCGTAGCGCGACCGGTAGAGGTCGCGGAACACGTCGGGGCAGTCGGCGCCACCGACGCCGGGGGTGGTGAGGGTGGCGAGGTCGGCCTCGGTCACGTCGGGGTGGGTGAGCAGGCCGTGGAGGATGGCCGGGACGGTCGCGCAGGCGGTGACCCGCACGTCGCGGATCCACGCGGCGAGGCCGACCGGGTCCACCCGGTCGATGGTCACGCAGGCGGCACCCGCCGGCAAGGCGACCAACGGGCCGAGGGCGATCAGGTTCAGGATGGTGAGCGGCAGCAGCACCCCGACGCGGGCGGTGGCGTCGGTGGTCCCCCGGGCCCGGGCCACCGCGCCGGGGAGCAGGAGGTTGTGCTGGCTGTGCACCACGCCCTTCGGGAAGCCGGTGGTACCGCTCGTGTACGCGATGGCCGCGGGCGCGAACGGGTCGATCGTGTGGTCCGGACGCGCGTCGGGGTCGGCTGCGCCGACGCGCGCGTGCCACTCGTCGCGTGGCCCGGCCGCAGGATCGCACGGGACCACGTGGCGCAGGGCGGGCAGGTCGCCCGCGCGCGACCCGATCTCGTCCGCCACGGCGGGGTCGGCGACGAGCACCGCGGCCTCGGCGTCGCGCAGGATGTAGGCCTTCTCGGGTGGGGCGAGCGGCAGGTTGATGCCCAGCCAGATCGCCCCGAGGCGCATGCACGCGAGGAAGCCGACGACGATCTCGGGGTGGTTGGCGGCGGCGAAGGCGACCCGGTCCCCTGGTCCCACGCCGAGCGCGGTGAGCACCGCCGCGGCGCGATCGACCTCGCCGTCGAGCGCGGCGAAGGTGTACCGGCGGTGCCGCCCCACCAGCGCCTCGCGCGTGGGGTCGGCGGCCAGGCCCGGTGCGAGCACCGCGGCCGCGGTCTGCGGTCCCCCGCCGGGGATCACCGGGCGCGCCCCCGGCGGGATCAGACCTGCGGACGCGCCGGCCACGGGCTCACGCGCCCATGTACCAGCCACCGCTGGCGTTGACGGTGGCACCGGTGACGAAGCTGGACTCCTCCGACGCCAGCCAGGCCGCCACCGCGGCGATCTCCTCGGGCTGACCGAGGCGGCGCAACGGCGTGCGCTCGGCCTCGGGCGCGAGACGGTCGGCGTGCTTCTCCACGAACTTGGTCCACACGATCCCGACCGCGATGGCGTTGGCCCGGATGCCGAAGGGGCCTCCCTCGGCGGCGATGGTGCGGGTGAGGGACTGCAGCCCGGCCTTGGCCGCGGCGTAGGGACCCTCGGTGCCGCCGCCGCCGAGCGAGCTGGCCACCGACGAGATGTTCACGACGCTGCCACCCCCGCGGGTGATCATCCCCGGCATCACCCGCTTGGCCAGGTACCAGCAGCCGGTGAGGTCCACCGCGAGCACGCGGTCCCAGTCATCGGGGTCGTAGTCCACCACCAGGCCGAGCACGTTCACCGCGGCGTTGTTCACGAGCAGGTCGATGGGCCCGAGATCCGCGCTCACCGCGTCGACCACGGCGTCGATCTGGCCGCGGTCACCCGCGTCGAGGACGTGCCCGACCACGGTCGCGTCGGGGAACTCGGCCCGCAGGTCGGCCACGGTGGCCTCGGTGCGCGCGGCGTGCACGTCTGTGACCACCACGGCGGCGCCCTCGGCGGCCATCCGCCGCGCGGTGGCCTTGCCGATCCCGGAGCCGGCCGCACCCGTGACCAGCGCGACCCGCCCGGCGAAGCCGTAGCGACCGGCGACGCCGGGACCGGGGGTGGTCACGTCCCCGCGGGAACGCGTACGCCCCCGAGCAGGTCGCGCAGGTTGTCACGCATGATCTGGCGCACGACGCCCTCGTCGAGACCGGGCAGCGACTCGACGAAGTCCCGCGGTTCGGCAAGGCCTTCGGCATGGGGGAAGTCGGAGCCGAAGAGCACGCGGTCGGGACCGATCACCCCGGCCAGGGCGGGGACGTCCTCCTCGTGGTACGGCGACACCCACACGTGACGCCGGAAGATCTCACTCGGCTTCTCGGTGATGCGCCCACCCAGCCAGGGGCCGTTGCGGCCCATGCCGTTCATCTTGTTCATCTGCTTGAGCAGGTACGGCACGTACAGCGAGCCGTTCTCCACGCTGAGGCAGCGCACGTTCGGGAAGCGACCGAAGAGGTTGTGCAGGATGAGCGCCGAGAAGGTGTCCATGATCGGCCGGTCACCGTAGAAGTTGCACCACTGGAACGCCGACTGCTTGTGCGACGACGGGTTGGCCTCCTCGCCCCAGAACGGCCCCATCATCTCGTTGTACCCCGACTCGCCGATGTGGAACGCAACGAGCACCCCGGCTTCGTTCACGCGCGCCCAGAACGGGTCGAAGTGCGGATCGGCAGGAGACCGTCCGAAGGCCGGGCCCGGCCGCAGCGAGATGCAGCGGGCACCACGGTCGAGGGCCCACTCCAACTCGGTCACCGCACGGTCCACGTCGCGCAGTGAGCACAGCGGGGCGGCGAAGATCCGGTCGTGGTGGGCGAAGCCCCAGTCGTCGTCGAGCCAGCGGTTGAAGGCCCGGAAGTTCGCGTAGAGCTGGTCGGGGTCGTCCTTCATGAAGTGCTCGACGCACACCGCCAGTGTCGGGAACAGCAACGCCGCATCGACGCCCTGGTCGTCCATGCGCGCGAGCCGGGCGTCGCGGTCTACGTAGGCCGGGTGCACGGGCTCGACCACGTCGGACTCGGAGAACGACCCCGAGGCCATGGCCCGCAGCATCTCGCGCAGCGACCCGGGCCGGGCCCACTCGTCGCGGAACGGGGTCTCGAGGAAGGTGAACGGGGTCGCGCCCACCATCACCTGCTCGCGACCGTCGTCGCCGGTGACCACGGCGATGCCCCGATCCCGGAACTCCGGCTCGAGGTACCGGGTGAAGCAGTCGCGAGGCTCGTAGTAGTGGTTGTCGGCGTCGAAGAGGCCGTAGTCGAGGGTCGGAGCGGTCATCGGGGCTCCCAGGCTGGGTGACGAGCAGGGTGACGGCGAGGGGTCGTCTGGTCCATACTGCACCATTCGCAACGCAAGGGGGAGCAGCGATGACACCCGACGCACGAGACGACCGGAGCGCCCATGCGCTCGGACCACATGACGACCTCTGGTCCCGGCGGGAGGTGCTGCGGCGGGGCGCGCTCGGGGGGGCCGCGCTGGCCGGCGGGCTCACCCTCGCCGGGCTCGCGAGTGGGGCGCTCCCGGCCGGGGCCGCCCCGGCGAAGGGGACTACCGTGACCCTGCCCGACCACCCGTACTTTTCGGGCACGGCGATCACGGCCGACCCGGCGCTGTTGAACCGCCTCGCGGCGCAGTACGCCAAGCGCCAGGGCAAGGCGCCGCTCGAGATGACCCGGTTCCTCTTCGGTGAGGTCCCGGTGCAGTGCTTCGACCGGATCTTCCGGACCAAGAACCCGGCCCAGACCTTGCCCATGGGTGCATATCTGTGGCTGTTCCACCTGTCGGGCTACTTCGGCGGGGTGTGGCTGCGGGCCGAGCTGGTGCGCACCGGCAAGAACCCGACGATTGCCGGGTTCTCCTCGGTGCAGAGCCAGCAGGCGTTCACCGCGCAGGCTGCCCGCGCCGCGACCGTGCTCGGCGACGCCACTGCGTCGGATGCCACGGTGCTCGCCTACAACCGCGCGAGCCTCCTCGACCGTCCCGACCCCGCGGATCCCACCAAGACCCTCACCGGCCTGGCCGACACCTACGGCTACAACCAGGGCTACCTGCTGCAGATCGCGGAGAAGCCACCAGCGGGGCTCACCACACCGCCGAAGTTCGTACAGTGCCCCGCCGACCCCGCCGAGCGCCCGCTCTACTGCGCGTACGGTTCGCCGCAGGTCGACGCCGTAGCGCGCTTCGACCCGGTATCGCGCCGCCTTGCGCGCGGGCGTGGCGAGTACGGCACGCTGCGCGACCAGATCGTCCCGGTGCAGACGCGCGCCATTGCGCGCGGCCGCCAGGTCTGGGACACCTTCCTCAACGTGCAGGGCTTCGCGCAGCCGGTCTACGAGCAGCTTCTCGACATCAGTGGTGCGTTCCTCGAGACCGTGCAGGCCACCGCACTCTCGACCGTGCTCGCCGTCGCCGAGTCGAACGCCGACGTCGGCCGTCAGGCGGCCACGGCCAACGCGTGCATGGGCACCTGGCTGGCGTCGTACACCACCGGCCTGACCGACGGTCGACCCGACCGCACCCTGCCGACGTTCACGCGCTGAGCCGCGCGGTCACCGTCGTCTGGGTCCGAGAGGTACTGCCGCTCGCGGCTACAGGCTGCCGGTGGCGGTAGGGAAGCAGTTCGCGCCACCGGAGTTGGTGTCGCACACGTGGTACCCGCCGTTAACGGCCAGCAGTGCGCCGGCCGTGGTGGTGGGTTGGAGGACCCACGGACCGGTGGTGAACTCGGCGTTGGGCCCAGAGACTCGGGCGGTGACGGTGATGGTGAGGCTGCGGGCGTCGGCCGACCACGAGTAGGCCGCGCTGAAGCGGTCGTTGTGGCTGGTCGATCCGGCGTTGAGTTGGCCGACGCGGCTAGCTTCCCCGGCCGTACAGCTGCCGTTGGTGGCAACCGCAGCGAGCACGATGAATCCCTGGGGTGACGCGCAGACGGTGTCGGTGGAGACCGGGCCGGTGCCGGTGCTCACCGGTTGGTTGAAGCGGACGGTGATCTGGTCGCCGACGTCGAGCTTGCCGGCGAACCCGCCGTTGGCGAGGGTCACGCCCGAGACCACGAAGCCGAGTTGCACCGCGGCGACGGGGTTCGCGTCGACGCTCGTCCAGCCACCGAGTTGGGTCTCGACCCGGTAGCAGTACCAGGCACCCGTGGGGGTGAAGCGCGCGGCGTCGATGTACGCGGTCGCCGCCGTGGACGTCAGCGGTGTGTAGGTCACGCCGGTGCACGCGTCGGCCGTGCTGCTCGGCCCGGCCGAGACCCGGTATCCGGTCCCGTTGCGGCCGGCCGTCCAGGTGAGCGCCACGTCGCGGCCGACCGGCGCAGCGGTGAGCGCGCCGGGGGCGTACACCGCCGTGGTCGCGAAGACGCTCGACCCGCTCGTGGCCTGGGCTACGAACAACGCCGCCGGGGTGATCCCGGTGGCGAGCACGGTGAGCGCCGCCGCCGCGGCCAGCCGCCAGGTTCGGGGCCTGCGGTGCACCATGACCGGGTGCCTCAGGACGTGGGGGACGTGGGGGTCGCGGCAGGCCGGTGCCGGTGCGGGGCGAGCACCCACCACGCCAAGAGGGCGATGACCCCGGCGAGCAGGACCAGACGGGTGACCCGCCACGCGACGACGGCCAGGGCGTAGCCCGCCCACGGGACCGAGAACATCAAACGCGACCCGGTGCCCACGGCGGGGATCCGCCACGGGTCGACGGCGGCGTTGGTGTCGCCCTTGGTGACGAACTGCCGCTGGCCGTCGCGGTGGCGGACCGCCGCGATGCGGTGGGTCACGAGCTGGCTGGTGGTGCCGGGGCGGGTGAATGCGATCACGTCGCCGCGGTGGAGGTGCGCGGCCGGTTCGGTGGCGAACACGGCGAGCGCCCCGACCGGGATCGCCGCACCCATGCTCCCTGAGCGCACGTACGCCACCCGGTACGGCAACAGCCGGGGCCCGACCGACACCGCGGCGAGGGCCAGCAGGGCCACGACGCCGAGCCCGACGAGGCTTCGGTGCAGTCCGATGGAGAGCCGGCCGTGCCCGCGGGGGTGGGCACGGCCGGCTCGACCTGTCGCCGGGGGGAGGGCGACGATCTTCACGGGGACTACTGCTCCGCGTACCAGGTGAGGTCGAAGGTGGCCTGGCGGCCCTGGAACGAGTTGTTCGACGCGCTCGGCAGCATGATCCCGACCTTGACGTAGCGCGACGCTCCGGTGGTGAGACCGCTGCCGATCCCGAGGCCACCGGCGGCGGAGCCGTAGGCGCTCTGGAACGCGGCGAGGGTCTTGGTCGCGTCGGAGAAGTCGCAGGTGTTGGCCACGGTCGCACCGCCGTAGAGGCATGCCGACGGGGTGCTGAACGACGAGTCGGTGTACTGCTGGAGGTAGAGCTGGAGGTAGAGCTGAATCTGCGAGCACGGGTTGCCGGTCCCGTGGTAGGTCTCGCCGGACGCGTCCGCGTTGGTGCACGCGGCGGAGAACACCTTCAACGCGGATGCTGCGAGTGATCCTTCGTTCTTGATCGTGAGCTTGGTGGTCGAGGAGTCACCGGGCTTGCGGACTGTGAGGTTCATCAACTGGTCGCAGGTGTCGTTGCTGTTGACGTCGGTGGTGCCGCCACCCGTCGACAGGCACGCCGTGCCGCCGTCTTTGGTGTTGCTCAGCACGAGGGTGCCGTCGGAGAACAGGTTCCCCGGGTTCTTGGTCTGCGCGTTGAACGTGGCAAAGGTGCCGACGCCCGTGAGCGCGACCACGCCGAGCAGCGCCAGCGCGGCCGCACCCAGACGCTTCCGGCTCGATCGCTCGGGAGTGGGTTCGATGGTCATGGTGCGCGGTACTCCTTGGGGTCTCGTCTCGGAAACCCCAGGCTGACCGCGCCGTCTCACGAACCGTCGTCGTGAGCGTTACGGGTTGCTCACAACCTCGTCAGCGGTTCATGCGGTAGCCCATGCCGCGGTGGGTGGTGATCAGGTCGGGGTCCGCCCCGGCCGCGGTGAGCTTGCGGCGCAGTCGTGAGATGTTCACGTCGACCACGTGGTCGTCGCCGGACCACGTGCCCCACACCTGGTCGATGAGCTGCGCGCGACTCATGATCTGCGCAAGGTGGGTCGCCAGGCAGGCCAGCAGGTCGTACTCGATCTTGGTGAGGGCCAGTTCCTCGCCCGCCACCGTCACCACGCGGGCCGTGGTGTCGACGGCGACGGCCCCCACCCGGATGGGTGCCCCGTCGTGGTCCATGTGGGGCCGCTTCAGCAGCGCGTCGACCCGCGCCACCAGGAGCTGGGGGTGGAACGGCTTGGTGACGTAGTCGTCGCCGCCGGCGGTGAAGCCGCTGATCGCGTCGATCGGGTCGGTGGCCCCGGTCAGGAACACCACGGGGACGGCGCTGAAGGTACGGAGCCGCCGGCACACCTCGGGCCCGTTGATGCCGGGCAGGTCCACGTCGAGGAGGACCACGTCGGGGGGGTCGGTCTCCGCGAGCCGCAGGCCGTGCTCACCGGACGAGGCGTGGACCAGCGTGCAGCCGTTGCCGGCGAAGAGCAACTCGAGCGCGGCAGCGAGATCGAGGTCGTCCTCGATGAGCAGCACCTTGGCGGAGCCGTCGCTGGTCATCACACGGTCCTGGGTCAGGCCGCGGCGCCGCGCCGGTGTTGACGTAGGGAAACCATTACGAGAGGCTAGTCTCAGAGGAGTCTTCATGGCATTTGTCCGACTTCCACGCCGTTTCTCGCAGGGGTTCAGGCAGGGATTCGGGCAGGAACTCGGTTGAGGACTCGGGCAGGGTCATCGATGATCGCAACACCGTCGTCGCATCGCGACACCGAGGTCGGCGTCGTCGTCGTCGATGCCACCGAGCGGGAACTCGCCGAGCGGGAACTCGCGCTGGTCAACGAGGCCGCCGCACACCTGCTGGCGCTCCCAGAGCCCGCGACCCCGGCCGACTTCTTCGCTGCGCTCGACCGCCTCGCGGCCGGCCGGGCCGACGGCGATCCCGGTCCCGTCTCGTCGTTCGCGGCCCTGGACCTGGGCGACGGCGAGGGCCACTGGCACTGGAACGGGGACGGGGACGGCGACCCTGCGGATCTGCACGTCGTCACCGTGGCGCTCGACGGGCAACCGCACCGACGGCTCTGGGTCCTCCACGACACGTCGCGCCTTCACGACGCCGCGCACCAGGCCCGACGGGCCATGAACGCGATGCTCGACGCCGACATCCTCGTGGAGGCCGTGCGCGACCCGGCGGGGGAGATCGTCGACTTCCGCTTCGTGGAGGTGAACGACGCGGCCATGCGCTTCATCGCCTCGTACCCCCCCGCCGTGCTGCACCACGACCGGACGCCCGACGAGCAACGCCATGACCTCCTGGCGTTCGATCTCGTGGAGTCCAGCCAGCTCGGCATCGGACGAAGCCTGCGGGACTCGGGCCTGTTCGCGCTCTTCGTCGAGACCCTGGAGCGTGGCGAACCCTTCACGACCGAGCACACCCCGTCACCCAACCCACCCGGGAGCACCCCGCGCCGGCTCGACCTGCGCATCAATCCCGTGGGCGACACCCTCAGCATCACCTGGCGGGACATCACCGAAGCCCACCAGCAACGGGAGACGATCCGCGCGCTGCAGCAGCAGCTCGACCGCATGCTCACGGAGGGACCGGTTCTTGGCGTGCACTTCCGCCGGGGGGGCGCGATCACCTGGGCGAGCGGATCGACCACGCGCATCCTGGGCCGAACACCCGCCGAGCTGATCGGTGCCGACGCCACGGTGATCATCCACCCCGACGACCTCGAGCACCTCGTCAGCGCAGTGGAGCACCTGCGCGCCGGCGGCGCGACCGTGCCGCTCGAGTTCCGGGTGCGGCGTCCCGACGGGTCGGTCCGGTACCTCCAGGGCCAATTCTTCCTCCTCGACGACGGATCCGAGGATTTCGAGGCCGTGTTCGCCGACATCACCGAACGGGTCGAGGCCGATCGGCTCCGGGCCACGGTGACCGCAGTGGCCAGCCATGAGATCCGATCACCCCTCGCCTTCCTGCAGACGTCGTTGCACCTGCTCGGCGACGGCACGGTCGACCCCGGCAGCGAACAGGGTCATGCGCTCATCGCGCGCATGACGCGAGTGGGCACGCGCCTCACCGGCATGACCAACCGGCTCCTCGACCTGCAGCACCTCGAGTTCATCCCTGCGCCCGTCGTGGACGACGCAGTGCCCGTGGGCGCAGTCGTGGGTGACGCGGCCGAGTGCGTCCTCCCCGGCCGCGGGGTGACCGTGGTGCTCGACGACCGGTCCGACGGTGCGGCCCGGCTCGTGGACGGCGAGCTCCTGAGCCTCGCGGTGACGAACCTGGTGGAGAACGCGGCGCGCCACGCACCGGACCGCTCCGAGGTGCTCGTCACCACGGCGGTCGGGCCCGGCTCGGTGCGCGTGACCGTGCGCGACCACGGTCCCGGTGTTCCCGCCGACCAGCGCGACCGGATCTTCGACGCCTTCGAGCAGGCCCGGCCCGAGGATCGTCACCACGGGGCCGGCCTCGGGCTCGCCGTGGTGCGGCGTGTGGCCGAGCGCCACGGCGGATCGGCGTGGTCCGGGAGCCCGACGTGGGCTCCGGCGCCGAGTTCGTGCTCACGCTCGGTGAGGTCCGGGGTGTGAACGAACTGTGACCGAACGGTCACGAACCCGTGAGTCGGCGCGACGACGCTGGGCCTATGGCCCTCACGAACATCGTTCCCGGACTCGAGATCGTCGACACCGACGGGTCCCCCGCGGCAACCAGCACCGCTGACGCGCTCCTCCAGGGCGTCTGCCGACTCCATGACGGCGGCCTCGACGACGACCTCGACGAGACGCTGCGGCGGGTCGCCCGGCTCGCCGTCGCCACGCTTCCGGCGTGCAACACCGCCGAGGTTGCGCTCACCCATCACGGCCAGCCGGTCGCCACGGAGTCGAGTGCCCCGGCCCCGACCGCCGGTAACGTCCGCGGCCGGCTCGAGGTGCCGCTCACCGTGGACGGCACCTCGATCGGCACGCTCACCCTGCACGCCGCGGCAACCGACGCGCTGCGCGAGGACGCCCCGGCGATCGCCG
>JBJSXO010000335.1:0-3399 GCA_046086425.1 Actinomycetota bacterium
CGGGAGAACACCCGCTCGGTGATCACCACCCCGCCGATGAGGGCACCGGCGTCGATGGCCACCACGGTGAGCAGCGACGTCGACGAGCTCCGCAGACCGTGCTTCCACACCACCCGTCGCTCGCTGAGGCCCTTGGCCCGCGCGGTGCGGATGTGGTCACCGTGGAGCTCGTCGGCGAGCGCAGCCCGCTGGTAGCGGCTCCATCCGGCGACCAGCTGCACCGAGAGCACGAGCACCGGCAACGCGAGCTCGCGGAAGGAGTCCACCAACCCCCCGCCCACGGGGTTGGGGATGGAGTAGAAGATCGGCTCGCTCAGGCCGAGGCCCTTCTGGAGCTCGTAGGTGAAGGCCTGGATCACGATGAGGCCCAGCCAGAAGGTGGGCATGGCCAGCCCGGCGAAGGCGAGCACCGTGAACGAGTGGTCGCGCACGGACCCGGGGTGGCGCGCCGAGGTCACCCCCACCCCCACGGCCAACACGAGCGACACCACCAGCGCCCAGAAGGCCAACGGCACCGTCTCGGCCATCGCGTCGCCGATCAGCTCGCGCACCGACCGGTCCGACCGCAGGCTGGTTCCCCAGTCACCCGTGACGAAGGCCCGCATCTCGTCGACGTACTGCACGGGCACCGGGCGGTCGAGCCGGAGCTGCTCCCGGACCCGGACGATGCACTGCGGATCCCGGGAGGCCTGGCACCGCTGCCGCGCGGGATCGGCGCCGAACCCCCGCACCAAGACGAAGACCAGCACCGACGCCAGCAGCAGGACCGGGATGGACGCGAGCACGCGACGGGCGACGTACTTCCACATGAGCCCGTCGATTGTTCCACCCCGACGGGGTCACTTCAGGGACCACTGCTCCAAGTTGAAGAAGGGTCCCTCGGTGGCGTTGTCCTGGAGCGGCCCGGCGATCTTGCGGGCGTCCCACACGAACAGCGTCGGCAGCTGGTAGAGCGGGATCGACACCGCGGCCTGGGCGAGCGCGATCTGTCCTTGCTTCACGCTCGCGACCCGGGCGACCGGGTCGATCTCCCGATCAGCTGCGGACCACGGGTCGTCGATCGACGGGGACGACGTGCGCGTGTAGTTCTGCCCCACGAAGCCGTTGGCCTTGGTCGGGACGTTCTTGGAGCAGAAGATCACGCACAGCCCGGGGTCGGGTGTGCCCACCTGCGCGTAGAGCCCGGTGACGAAGCGCCCCCGCGGCACCAGCCGGCCGAAGAGCAGATCGGCGCTGGCGTTCTTGATCGTGAGGTCGAAGCCGGCCTGCTGCAGCTGGCTCTGCCACAACTGCTCGGCGAGCTCCCGCCCCTCGTTGCCCGCCGTCGTGGCGATCGACAACGCCGCCCGCTTCCCGTTCCGGACCCAGATCCCGTCGCCACCCCGAGTCCACCCATCCCCGGTCATCAGCGCGTCGACCCGGTCCTGGTCGCGCGCGTAGCCGTCGAACGCAGGCGTGAAGTACTCGGGGAACGACGGGACGACGAAGCTCTGCAGGACCCGGCCCTCACGCACCGCGGGCCGGAGGATCTGGTCCACCACGGCCTGACGATCGGTCGCGTACAGCAGCGCCTGGCGTACCGGGAGACGGTCGAGCGGGAACGCCTCGTTGTTGAGCCAGAACGCCTCGTAGGTGTTGCCCGAGCCCACCTCGTACCGCAGGCCGGCCCGGTCGAACTCGTCGAGCATTCCGGTCTGCGGGATCGGGTACGCCGCCGCCACCTGGCCCGACTTGAGTGCCTGGGCCTCCGCGGCGCTCTCGGGGATGAACTGGAAGACCACCTTCCCGATCTGGGGCTGGTCGGCCCAGTACCGCGGGTTGGGCACGAGGGTGATGCTGCGACCCTTGTCCCACCCCTTCGCGCCACCGTCGAGCATCCACGGCCCACCGGAGAAGGCGTACCCGTCCTTCATCACCTTGTGGCGGTTCCGGCCCTCGAGAATATGACTCGGGAGGATGTAGAAGAAGCCGCCGAAGAGGTCCCGCCAGCCGGCGAAGGGCTCGCGGAAGGTGACGACCGCGGTCTTCGGGTCACTGGTGTCGATCGACTCGATGCTCGTGTACCCCGTGGTGTCGTAGATGTCCCTCCCGGTGACGATCTGCTTCCAGGTGTACGCGAAGTCCTGCGCGGTGATCGGCGTGCCGTCGCTCCAGACCGCCTCCGGGGCGATCGGGTACGAGACCGTCAGCGGTGGACCGGCGCTCCGGACGGGCGCACCGGCCAGGACCGGCCCGGGGACGTACTCGCCGGCGGGCGTCACCCGGAACGCCTGCGGGAGCGTGTGCACGCCGAGTGCCCAGTTGCCCCAGGTCAGGCCGGCGCAGCTCGCGATCCAGTCGGCGCAGAACGGCTCCTCCTGGGCGCTCAGGCGCAGCACGCCGCCGGGAGCGCTGCGCTGGTCCGGGCCCTGGCGGTCCACGGATGCCGCCGCCGGGATCCCGGCGCCCACCGCCACGATGGCCAGCCCCGCGCACAGCCACCGTGCGGCCCACCGACCGCGTTCGCCCCTGCGCATCCGGGCAGGCCTCAGGCGACGCGCAGGGCCAGGATGACCGAGGAGAAGATGAACACGACCGCAGCGATCACGGTCAGGCGGTCCAGGTTCCGCTCCACGACGGTGGAACCGGCCATCGAGCCCCCGAGCTGGCCGCCACCGAACATGTCGGAGAGACCCCCGCCCCGGCCCGAGTGCAGCAGGATCAGGAAGATCAGCGTCAGGGCGGCGGCGACGTCGATGACGGTGATGACGACGTTCAGCACGGCCGAGATACTACTTCGCCCACTTCACCAGGCGGGCGAAGTCGTCGGGGTCGAGGGACGCGCCGCCGACGAGGGCACCGTCGATCTCCGGCATGGCCATGAGGTCGGCCACGTTGCCGGGCTTCACCGACCCGCCGTACTGGATCCGCATGGCGTCGGCGGTCTCGCCGAACAGGTCGCGCAAGGTGCCCCGGATGACCCCGATGGTCCCATCGGCGTCGTCGGGTGTGGCGTTGTGCCCGGTGCCGATCGCCCAGATCGGCTCGTAGGCCACCACGCAGGTCTCGGCCTGGGCGCTCCTCATCCCGGCGAAGGCGGCCCGGGTCTGGGTCCCGACCCGGTCGGCGGTGGCGCCGGCCTCCCGCTCCGCAAGAGTCTCGCCCACGCATACGATCGGCTTCATGCCGTGCTCGAGCACGACGCGGACCTTCCGGTTCACGTCGTCGTCGGTCTCGCCGAACAGTTCGCGGCGCTCCGAGTGCCCGACGATCACGTAGGACACGTTCAGCTTGGCCAGCATCGCCGGCGACACCTCGCCGGTGAACGCCCCCTTGTCCTCCCAGTGGCAGTTCTGGGCACCGAGCGACAACGGGATCTTGTCGGCCTCGAGCACCGTCTGCACCGACCGCAGATCGGTG
>JBJSXO010000336.1:0-2253 GCA_046086425.1 Actinomycetota bacterium
GCAGCGACGCGACCACCGGTGGTCCGATGGTCAGGTTGGGAACGAAGTGCCCGTCCATCACGTCGACGTGGAGCAGGTCGGCTTCGGCCGCGACCCGGGCCACGTCTGCGCCCAGACGGGAGAAGTCGGCGGACAGGATCGAAGGCGCGACCTTCACGGGCTTGACGGACTCCACGGGCCTGACGCTACCCGTGCCCCATCGGCGCGCCCGTCACCCGGAGGCGCCCGTCGTGCGCCGCAGCGACAGCACGAACATGCCGTCGGTGCCGGCGACGTGCGGCCAGAGCATCGCGCCCGGGCCGACCGGCCGCCACGGGTCGCCGGGGGGTGGCTCGGCCCGGAACCCGTCGAGATGGGCCACCGCCCAGGCGCCGACCGCGCGCGTCTCGGCCCCGGTCAGGGTGCAGACCGCGTAGAGCAACCGCCCACCGGGGGCCACGGCCTCCGCCGCTGCGCCCAGCAGGGCGCGCTGCAGCGCGGCCAGCTGGTGCACCGCCTCGGGCCGGATGCGCCACCGGGCCTCCGGCCGGCGCCGCAGCACCCCGAGCCCCGAGCACGGCGCGTCCACGAGCACACGGTCGAACGATCCCGGGCGCACGGGAACCTGCCGCCCGTCGGCGACCAGACCGACGACCTCGGGAAGATGCAGGCGCGTCGCGGCCCGGGTCACGAGCGCCAGGCGCCCCGGGTGGAGGTCGGCCGCGACCACCAGGCCGCCGGGCGCCCGCTCCGCCGCGCCGGTCGCCTTGCCCCCCGGCGCCGCGGCGACGTCGAGCACGCGCTCGCCGGGCTGGGGGTCGAGCACGGCGACCACGGCCTGGCTGCCCTGGTCCTGGGGCGTGGCCCGCCCGTCGACGACCGCCGGCATCGTGGCGGGATCGCCGAACCCGCCGACGACGAGCGCGTCGGGGACCAAGCGGCCCCGCGCCACCCGTGCGTCCCCAGCGGCGAGCTCGGCCTAGAGCGCGTCGGGCGTGGTGACCCGAGGGTTGGGACGGAGCGTGAGCGCGGCCGGCTGGTTGCCTGTCTCCAGCACGGCGGCCAGCTCCGCCGGCGGCAGCGACCTCGCGAGCTCGTCCACCACCCAGTCCGGGTACGAGTACCGCTCACCCATGGACTCGGGCTCTGGGTAGGTGGGCCCGAGCGCGGCCACCGAGCGCAGCACCGCGTTGACCAGGCCACGCGCGCGCGGCGGCGCCGCCTCGACCGTTGCACCTACCGCAGCGTGCGGCGCAGTGCCCTCGAGCAGCTGGAACACCCCGACCCGCAGCGCCGCGCGCACACGAGGCTCCAACCGGTCGAACGGCTGATGACAGCGCGGCGCCACGAGGGTATCGATCCGCCGTTGCATCCGCACCGCCCCGTACACCAGATGGGTGACGAAGGCCCGGTCGCGCGCGTCGAGCCCCGATCCGCGCAGCTTGGCCGGGAGCAGCACGTGCGCGAAGGCGCCTCCTTCCACCCGCACCAGCGCGTCGATGGCGACACTGCACGCGTCCCTCACTGCCGCGCCCTCACGGCCGAGCGCTCACTGCGGCGGCGCCTGCAGCCGGGTCGGGACACCGCGCCGGCCGGCGAGCCATGCGGCTGCCGCCATGACCGACTTGCCCTCGGGTTGCACCTCGAGCAGCCGCACCCGACCGGATCCCGCAACCACGCACCCGTCGGCTTCGACGGTGCCCACGGGCGCGCTCCCGACCGCGTCGCCGGGCTCGGCCCGGGCCCGCAGCACCTTCACGCGGCGGCCGTCGAGCATGGTCCAGGCCCCCGGGCGGGGACTGCCGGCCATGATCCGGCGTGCCACTTCCTCGGCGGGACGGGTCCAGTCCAGCCCGAACTCCTCCACCGTGAGCTTCGGGGCCAGGGTCGGTTCCCCGGACTGCGCCACGGGGGTCCGGGCCGGCAGGTCGGCGAGCACGTCGAGGAGCAGCGGTGTGCCCAGGGCGACCAGCCGCTCCCCCAGCTCCCCGGCCGTGTCTTCGGGGCCGATGGGGGTCGTGGTGCGCGCGAACACCGGCCCCGTGTCCATGCCCTCGTCGAGGGCCATGACACATACCCCTGTCTCTGCGTCCCCTGCGAGCATCGCCCGCTCGACCGGCGCCGCGCCGCGCCAGCGCGGCAGCAGGGAGAAGTGCAGGTTGACGAAGCCGTGCCGCGCGGTGGCGAGCAGGGCGCCCGGCAGGAGCTGCCCGAACGCAACGACCACACCCACGTCGAGATCGAGGTCAGCCAACTCGCCGGTCACGTCGCGAC
>JBJSXO010000337.1:0-7806 GCA_046086425.1 Actinomycetota bacterium
GGACGGGCCTTCGCGACCCGGCTGCGTGCGGTCACCGAGCGGATGCCCGTGGTGGTCGTGAAGGGAGGCGCCACCGCCGGGGGGCAGCGCGCCGCAGCCTCCCACACCGGTGCGCTCGCGAGCGACGACCGGGTGTTCGACGGTGTGTGCCGCCAGGCCGGGGCGCGGCGCGCCGGGTCGATCGAAGAGGCCTTCGAGGTCGCCGCCACGCTCGCCACTCAGCCCGCGCCGCGCGGGAACCGGGTCGCCGTCCTCACCACCGCCGGGGGCTGGGGCGTGGTCACTGCGGACGCGATCCAGCGGTCGAGCCTCGAACTGCTGGCCCTGCCCGACGACCTCCGGGCGGCGATCGACGAGAAGCTCCCGCCCCGGTGGAGCCGGAACAACCCCATCGACTTCGCCGGCTCCGAGACCAGGGACACAATCCCCGAGGTGCTCGACCTCGTCACCGCCCACCCGGACGTCGACGCGGTGGTGATGCTGGGCATCGGCATCCAGTCAAACCAGGCGCGCCTGATGCGCCAGGGTCCGTTCTATCCCGACCACGGCCTCGAGCGGATCGTCGCGTACCACGAGCGCCAGGACGCGCGGTTCGCCCAGGCGGCCGCCGAGGCGTCCGTGCGTACCGGCAAGCCGGTGCTCGTGGCGACCGAGCTCGCGGTCGCCGATCCGGCCAACGCCGGTCCGCGTGGCGTGCGCGACTCGGGCCGGCTCTGCTATCTCTCCGCCGAACGGGCGGTGCGGGCGCTCGAGCACTGCTGGCACGACGCACGTCACCGGGCCCGCCGGGACGCCGCGCAGTGACCCGACGGGTCGTGGTCGCGATGCTGCTCACGGGCGCCGTCGTCTGCGGGGCCCTCGCGACGCTGCCGGCCGGGGGCGGTCCGGATCCGGCCCCGCGACCGCCGGCGGTGGCCACTGCGGCGTGGTCAGCCCGACGGGTCCCCCAGCCGTTCGTGGATGCGGTCGGGTCCGCGCGGCTGCAGAGGCGGCTCGACGCAGCGTTCGGATCGGGTGAGGGGTGCTTCGACGTGCTGACCGCCGCGACGACCGTGGCGGCCCGCCAGGCCGATGTGCCCTACATCGGGGCATCGACCCAGAAGTTGCTCACCGGAGCCGGCGCGCTTGCGGTCCTCGGGTCCGATACGAAACTCACCACGCGCGTCCTCGCCACCGGGGGCGTCGACGACGGCACGGTCGACCGGATGATGCTCGTCGGCGGGGGCGATCCGCTGCTGTCGACCGAGGAGTTCCGCGCTGCGCTCGAATCCGACCCGAAGACTGCAGGCACACCGTCCACCCCGCTGGAGTCGCTCGCCGATGCCGTGGTGGCCGACGGGGTCCGGAAGGTGGGCGCGCTGGTCGTGGTCGACGACCGCTACGACGACGAGCGCTACAACCCTGCGTGGCCGGCGAGCTACCGGACCCAGGGTCAGATCGGTCCCGTCGGCGCGTTGACGGTGAACAAGGGCTTCAGCCGCCTCAAGCCGGTCCCCGTCCCCGTCGAGGATCCCGCGGTCGCGGCGGGTGACGCGTTCACCCGGCTCCTCCGGGCGCGGGGCGTCTCCGTGGGCGGCACGGTGCAACGGGGCAAGGTCCCCGACGGCGCCATCCCGCTCGCTGCCGTCGAGTCCGCCCCGATGAAGGACGTCGTCGCCGAGGTGGTCCGTTCGAGCGACAACCTCGCGGCCGAGATGCTCGTCAAGGAGATCGGCGTCCGGGCCGCGAAGGAAGGCACCACGTCTGCCGGGCTCGCCGCGGCGACGAAGCGTCTCGGTGAGATGGGCGTGACGATGACCGGCGTGACCCTCGTCGACGGTTCCGGGCTCGGCCGCGACAACCGGGTCACCTGTCGCGCGCTCGCCGACACCGTGGACCTCGGGGCCCGGCCCGACATGGTGGCGCTGTGGGCCGGCATGTCGGTGGCCGGCCAGACCGGCACCCTGGCCGACGAGCTGCTCGGCTCCGGGCTCGAAGGCCGCCTCCGGGCGAAGACCGGGTTCCTCAACGGCGTCACCGGCCTGGCCGGCGTCGTCGACAACGGGCGGCCGCTGCGCTTCTCCTTCATCGTCAACGGCGGCTTCGGGGAGACCGAGGCCATCCGCATCCGGGCGGCCCTGGCCCAGATCATCGCCCGGTTCCCGGAGGCACCGGCGCCCGACGCGCTCGTCCCGGCTCCCGTCGCCCCGGCCGGCGCTCCGGCGTCCACCAGCCCCGCGCCGTAGTATCCCCCCGTGACCGAACCCCGGAACCTCCGCTCGTCGCTGGGATCTCTGGGATCCCCGCGCCAGGCGTCGCTGCCCCAGCTCGTGATCGAGCTGAAGGACCTGCTCGTCGCCTACTTCAAGCAGGAGACGATCGTCCCGCTGCGCCAGCTCGGCCGCTACCTGGCCTTCGGCGTCGCCGGCTCGATCCTGATGGGCACCGGTGTGATGCTGCTCGCGTTGGGGTGCCTGCGCCTCCTGCAGACCGAGACGGGCACCACGTTCACGGGCAACTGGTCCTGGGTGCCGTACCTCATCGTGTTCGCCGGCCTCGTCATCGGTGCTGCGATCGCCTGGACGGCGCGCAAGACCTTCCGAGTCAGCAAGGAGCTGTCGCGATGAGCGAGGCCGAGGTCCGATGAGCACCGCCGGAGCGCCGAAGATCACCCGGGCCGACATCGAAGCCAAGTTCCGCCAGATCCAGGGCGACGTCACGACCGGCGTCGAGTCGGGACGCGACATCGGCAAGGTCGCCGCCTTCGCGGGGACCGTCGTCGTGGTCGGGGTCGTGTACGTGATGGGACGCCGCCACGGCCGCAAGAAGCGGACGATCGTCGAGATCAAGCGGGTCTGACACCGTGCTTCGCTCGCTCCTGCTCTGGACGTGGCGGTGGTTCTTCCGCAACTGGCGGCGCAACCTCCAGCGCGTGAGCACCACCACTGCGGTGCTGGCCCTCGCGCGCCAGGTCGTCCACGGCAAGCCCGAGACCATCTTCCATGCATCGATGGAGCCGGGCTCCGGCCTCGAGATCCGGGTGTCCGAGCCCGGGGAGCGCTGACGCCACGCAGTGGTCCTCCGGTGAAGGTGCTGCTCCGCAACCCCCGGCGCGAGATCGACGTCCCCGGTCCGACCACCGTGGCTGCGCTCCTCGACCGACTCGGGCTCAACCCCGAGTCGGTCCTGGTGATCGTCGGCGACGAGCTCGTCACCCATGACGCACCGCTCGCCGACGAAGATCACGTCGAGGTTCGTCCCGTGATCTCCGGCGGGAGCGGGGGAGCGCGATGACCCGCGTGCCGATGAAGTGCCGGGTCTGCCGGGAGCCTGCGGTGATCGACCTTCGGCGACACAACGCCAACTTCTGCCACCCGCACTTCGTGGCGCACTGCGAGGAGCAGGTGCGCCGCGCGATCCGGCACTTCTCCATGATCGGGTTCGACCATCGGGTGGTGGTCGCCGTGTCGGGCGGCAAGGACTCGCTGGCCTTGTGGGATCTCCTCGTGCGGCTCGGCTACGCGGCCGACGGGCTCTACGTGGGCCTCGGCATCGACGGGTACTCCGACGAGTCGGCGACGTACGCGCGCCGGTTTGCCGAGGCCCGTGACCTGACCCTCCACGTCGTCGATCTCGCCACGGACCACGGATTCACGGTTCCCGGCGCGGCGGCGGCCACCCGGCGCGCGCCGTGCGGAGCGTGCGGGCTGTCGAAGCGCCACGTGTTCAACCAGTTCGCGCTCGAACACGGCTACGACGTGGTTGCCACGGGCCATAACCTCGACGACGAGGCCGCCGTGCTGCTCGGCAACGTCCTCCACTGGGACATGGACTACCTCGCCCGCCAGCACCCGGCCCTACCGAGCGCGCCGGGCTTCGCGCGCAAGGTCAAGCCCCTGTACCGCCTCGGCGAGCGAGAGATGGCCGCCTACTGCGTGCTCGAGCGCATCGACTACCAGGTGGAGGAGTGCCCCATGGCGGCGGGGAACCGGCACATCGGATACAAGGAGACCCTCAACGACCTCGAGGCGCGGTCGCCGGGCAGCAAGGCCGCGTTCCTGTTCGGCTTCCTCGAGCGTGCCCACGACCTGGTCCGGAGCGGTGCGGCGGGGCTCGGCGAGGAGGGGGCGCTACATCCGTGCCCGAGTTGCGGGGCACCCACCCCCGGTGATGTGTGCGCCTTCTGCCGCCTGCGGGCGCGCGCGATCCCGGTGAGCGCGTCGTGAATCGCGGTCCGTTCGTCGTCGGCGACCGGGTCCTCCTGCTCGACAGCAAGCGGCGCCGGCATCTCGTGGTGCTGCGGGCAGGGGGCGAGTTCCACTCCCACGCCGGCGTGCTCCGCCACGACGACCTCATCGGCGCTGCCGAGGGTGTGAGCGCCCGCACGACCAAAGGTGCTCGCCTCGTCGCGGTGCGCCCGACGCTCGCCGACTACGTCCTGGAGATGCCCCGGGGCGCTCAGGTCATCTACCCGAAGGACCTCGGGCCGATCCTCGTGCACGCCGATGTGTTCCCCGGCGCTCGGGTGCTGGAGTCGGGAGTGGGGTCGGGCGCGCTCACCATGACCCTCCTGCGCGCGCTGGGGCCCCATGGCCACGTCCTCGGCTACGAGCTGCGCGAGGACTTCGCCGACCGCGCCCGGCGCAACGTCGAGGGCATGCTCGGCGCGGAGGTCCCGCTCGACATCGAGATCCGCGACGTCTACGCCGGCATCGATGCCACCGGTCTCGACCGGATCTTGCTCGACCTGCCCGAGCCGTGGCGCGTGGTGGCCCACGCCGAGAAGGCGCTCGTGCCCGGGGGCATCCTGCTCGCGTACCTCCCCACGATCCTCCAGGTGTCGCAGTTGCGCGACACCTTGGCCGAGTCGAGGTTCGGGATGGCGCAGACGCTCGAGGTGCTCCAGCGCACCTGGCACGTCGAAGGACAGTCAGTTCGACCCGACCACCGCATGGTGGCCCACACGGGTTTCCTCACCGTTGCCCGCCTGCTCGGCCCCGAGGCCTGAGCGGAGTGGAAGCCCCGTGGTCCGCGGCCCGGGCCGCGACGGCGGGGGAGGACGGTCGAACTCTGGTCAGTCGACCTCGATGAAGATGCACTCGCCCGGGCACTCCTCGGCCGACTCGATGGTCGCCTCGTCCATGCCCGCCGGGACGTTCGCGAGACCCTCGGGCCCACCCGGGTCGGAGAAGACCTTGCCGCCTTCCTTGACGTACGCGAGGCCGTCGTCGAGCAGGGTGAACACGTCGGGCGCGATCTCCTCGCAGAGCCCGTCTCCCGTGCAGAGGTCCTGGTCGATCCAGACCTTCATGCCGTCTCCTCCATCGCTTCGGTACGTGGGCCGAGCCCCCGCCGCTGCTGGTCGATGCTCGTCGCGGACCGCTGTCGGCCGCGGGCGTCAGGGTAGTCCGCGACCCCGCTTTTCTCAATCATCGGCCGGGTAAATCCGGCTCCGGCGGTGGCACAGCGTGGCGGAACCGCCCGTGTAGTGTCCGCGCACAGGCCGGGTCCGGGGACCGAGGGGGGAGAGGAGGGATACGCAGTGGCGCACGACGAGGACCGAGAGGACCGAACGCCGCCCGAGGGTCCCCCCGAGGGTTCCGATGCCGACCTCGGCCAGCAGGTGCGCGCCCTCGAGGACGAGATCGCCGTCCTGCGCCGCCGGCTCCAGGATGCCCCCAAGCGGGTGCGCACGCTGGAAGAGCGCCTCCTCGAGACCAAGGGCCAGTTGGCCCAGGCCGTGGCCCAGAACGAACGTCTCTCCGCCACCCTGCGCGAGGCCCGCGAGCACATCGCGGCCCTGCGCGAAGAGGTCGACAAACTGACCATGCCCCCCTCGGCCTACGGCACCTTCCTCGGCGCGAACGACGACGGTACGGTCGACGTGCTCAGCGCGGGCCGCAAGATGCGGGTGTCGGTGCACCCCGAGGTCGACGTGGAGAGCCTCGAGCGGGGCCACGAGGTCGCCCTGAACGAGTCGCTCAACGTGGTGCTCGCCCGGGGCCTCGAGGTCGCCGGCGAGGTCGTGATCCTCAAGGAGCTGCTCGAAGACGGGCTGCGCGCGCTCGTCGTCGGCCGGGCCGACGAGGAGCGGGTGTGCGAGCTCGCCGGGATCATGGTCGGCGAGCGCCTCCGCGCCGGCGACCATCTCCTCGTCGACACGCGTTCCGGTCTCATCGTGGAGCGCCTGCCCCGCCCCGAGGTCGAGGAGCTGGTGCTCGAAGAGGTGCCCGACGTCAACTACGAGGACATCGGCGGCCTCGACGACCAGATCGAGCTCATCAAGGACGCCGTCGAGCTGCCCTACCTGTACGCCGAGATGTTCACCGAGCACCAACTCGAGCCCCCGAAGGGGATCCTCCTCTACGGACCGCCCGGATGCGGCAAGACGCTCATCGCCAAGGCGGTGGCGAACTCGCTCGCCAAGCGCGTCGCCGAGAAGACGGGGAACTCGTCGACCCGCTCGTACTTCCTCAACATCAAGGGTCCCGAGCTGCTCAACAAGTACGTGGGCGAGACCGAGCGCCAGATCCGGCTGATCTTCCAGCGCGCGCGCGAGAAGTCGGAGGAGGGTGTGCCCGTCATCGTCTTCTTCGACGAGATGGACTCGCTGTTCCGCACGCGTGGCACGGGGATCTCTTCGGACATCGAGAGCACCATCGTCCCCCAGCTCCTCGCCGAGATCGACGGCGTGGAGAGCCTGAAGAACGTGATCGTCATCGGCGCCTCGAACCGCGAGGATCTCATCGACCCGGCCATTCTTCGGCCAGGCCGGCTCGACGTGAAGATCAAGATCGAGCGTCCCGACGAGGACTCGGCCGGGATGATCTTCTCGCGCTACCTCACGTCGTCACTGCCCATCGCCCAGGACGAGGTCGACGCAGCGGGCGGCGTGCCCAATGCCGTGAAGGCCATGATCGGCGCCGCGGTCACCCACATGTACTCGGTCGAGGAAGAGAACCGGTTCCTCGAGGTCACGTACCAAAACGGCGACAAGGAAGTGCTCTTCTTCAAGGACTTCGCCTCGGGCGCCATGATCGAGAACATCGTGCGCCGGGCGAAGAAGCTGTCGATCAAGCGGCAGATCGAGGGCGGCGCGAAGGGCATCTGCACCGACGACCTCGTGGCCTCGGTGCGCCAGGAGTTCAAGGAGCACGAGGACCTGCCCAACACGACCAACCCGGACGACTGGGCGAAGATCTCCGGCAAGAAAGGCGAGCGCATCGTGTTCGTGCGCACGCTGGTCAACAAGGGGGACGAGGCCGGCGGCGGTCGCCAGATCGAACGGGTCACCACGGGCCAGTACCTCTAGGCACTTCGCAGCGTCACCCCCGGTCGCGGGGTCGAGGGGGCGCCGGTAGGCTCGCCCCCCGAGCGGGTTCGTGCGTGGGTGTGTACGGACGGCGCCGAGTGAGCGAGGCGATGGAGCAGTGGCGATCCCCAAGGTCTGCGGCATCGAGACCGAGTTCGGCGTGGTGCTGCGTGGAGCCGTGGATCCGAACCCCGTGCTCGCGTCCTCCCTGCTGATCAACGCCTACGTCGAGCAGCGCCGGGTCGGGTGGGACTTCGAGGACGAGAGCCCCGGCCGCGACGCCCGGGGCTCGACACGCGAGGACTCCATGCCTCCCGAGGTGGAGACCCACCTCGTCAACACGGTGCTCACCAACGGCGCGCGCTACTACGTCGACCACGCGCATCCGGAGTACTCCACACCCGAGTGCATCGATGCACTGGAGCTGGTGATCGCCGACAAGGCGGGGGAGCGGATCCTGGCCCGGTCGATGCGCGCGGCCACCCGGCTGCTCGACCCCGGCCAGGCGATCGTCG
>JBJSXO010000338.1:0-2970 GCA_046086425.1 Actinomycetota bacterium
CCTTGAGGTTGGTATTCCGGACGGCCAAGTCGAGAAGGCGCTCGTCGACCTTCCGCAGGCCTTTCAGGTCGGCCTCGAACACCTGAAGAGCGGTCGTCTCCTCATCATTTCCGTCCTCCCGAACGAGCGCTTGCAGTTCCCCGAGTGTCGCGTCGACCCGACGGGCAACGGCTGTGGACTCGGCGGCAAGCGCCCTCGACTGTTCATCCGTCACGGAGAGGACCGCACCGCGCTCGACAAACGCGGAAGAGAGCAGTTCGGGGCGGATCTGTGCGACGAGCCTCAGTTTCCGCTCCGACCGGACGAGCGCCGGTTCGCGGCAAGCCGCGAGCCCCGCCCCGAGGACGAGGAAAGTGGGCACCCAGCCGCCGATCCGCTTCTCCGCCCGGTCAGCGCCCGGCCGTCGATCGCAAGACAATATAATCATTTTGGCTCAATCGTCGTCGAGGATCGTTGCCATCCCGACCGCCCGGCCGACCGTGGCACTCCCCGACTTGATCACGATCGAGATCTCGATCGTCTCGTCGACCTCGGGGAGGAGGTCCCCCGCGACCCGGATTGCAGCGAAGCCCGTCTGGTTCTCGACACCCGGACGCAGGCTGACCATGCCCTTCCTCGTGCGGAAGTCGACCCTCGAATCGGCGCTGCCCCCGGTTACCTCCCATGCGACCTCGATCCGGCCATCCGTCACGGGCGCCGACAGCGAGATCGGCAGGTTGACGGTGCGCAGGCGCTCGTCGCCCTCCACGACGCTGGCGTCGCCGACGTTCACACGCAGGCCGGGATCGGTCGCCAGGTCGTCGTTCAGGATCAGGCCCCGACCGGTGGCGCGCCGGAGGTCGGCCCCGGGCGGTGGAGAGAGGACAGAGTAGAGGTCCTCATCCCCTTCCTGGAGAGTGTCCGAGAAGACCTCGATGACAAAGCCCGGAGAGGTCGCCACCTTCCCCTGGTCCGTCTTGCCCTTGGCGAACAGAAAGGTTCCGACGGCGGTCACGTAGTCGGGGTCGAACACCGAGGCGGATCCCTGGTAGGTCGTAAAGTCGACGACCACGTCTGACTTGAGGGGCCTCGACAGCGTCCTCGCGAACGGCAGGCGAACCACCCCGCCATCACCCTCGACGACCGCGGAGTCACCGATCGAGAGCACCGGGAGATCCTGGCGCACGGCCAAAGCAGTCACCGCGACGGGTACGTTGGACTGGTCGTAGGTTCCGTTGCCGAGCTGGCCCGCCGATCCGTCGCCGACACAACTGACGGCCCCGGACGCCACGGCGGCGCAGGCCACCGATCCGCCCGTCGCGATCGCCTGAGCGCGCTCCTGGAGCGGCAACTCGACAGGCACCGCGGAGTCCTCCGTCGTACCGATGCCCAGCGTCCCGAGCCCGTTGAATCCCTGGCAGTATACCCTGCCCCTCGACGTGAGCGCGCAGCTGGTTCGGTCCCCTGCTGTCAACGCGACGACCCGACGCAGCCTTTTCGCCTCGACTGGAGCCGCTTCGATGCCACCAATCGTTCCGACACCGAGCTGGCCATGGACGTTGGCGCCCCAGCACTTCACCTTGCCGTCGCGGGTTCTAGCGCAGCTGTGGTCGGCTCCCGCCGCGATCGAGGCGAAGTTCGTCATCTGGGTCCTGGACCGCTGACGGAGCCGTCAAGAAGCTTCCCACCAGACTTCCGATCCCGGCCTTTCCGTCCGCGTTACTTCCCCAGCAGGACGCGGCCCCCGATGCGTGGACCGCGCAGGTGTGATCGCGACCGGCCGAGATCGCAACGACGGGAAGAGGACTCCCCGAGATCGCCGTCACGGGCACCGCGGAATCCGCGATCGAGAGGTTTCCGAGCTGTCCGACGTGATTGCGGCCCCAGCAGCGCACCTCGCCCACGGAGAGCAGCGCGCACGCATGATCCCCCCCGAGTGATATCGCGCGGACCCCGGAGCCAAGTCCCGTCACACCGGTCGGAGTCGGCGAGTTGCCGGTGCCGCCGCTGCCGAGCCGGCCGTTGGCCCCCGAGCCCCAGCAGCTCACGGCACCGACGTTCGACAGCGCGCAGCTGAAGGAGTCTCCGACCGCAACCGCTACCACGCCCGAGCCGAGCCCGGCGACCGCGACCGGGACGCTCGACGACGCTTCGGACCCGCCGTCACCGAGTTGCCCCGACAGGTTGCCGCCCCAGCAAGCGGCACCGCCGGTCACCGTGACGGCGCACCCGTGGCCCGGCCCCTGCGAGACCACGATCGGCCGGAGTTCCACCGCGACCACAGACCCCGCGTGGAGCAGGCCTGCCGACAGGATACCGGCAACGGCGGTCA
This sequence comes from Actinomycetota bacterium, assembly GCA_046086425.1. Lineage (GTDB taxonomy): Bacteria > Actinomycetota > Acidimicrobiia > IMCC26256 > PALSA-555 > CAIUKV01. The sequence goes on from JBJSXO010000338.1 coordinate 2,312, forward strand.
GCAGCCTCGGCCCGAGGGGCGTCCTGCGCGCAGCGACACCCGACCCGGTCGAGCAGCCCACGAGAGCTCCCCGGAGGGAGCGCAATCCGTCTGAATGCATCAGGTGCATGGGGGCCTCTCGTGGATCCTCGTGGCCTCGTGGATCCACGAATGTTAAATCGGATTCAGCAAAGAAATCTACTCGCCCGCGGACCCCCCGGTCAAGGGGTCTTCGGCGACCGACGCCCTAGGGGAGCAGTTCGCCGATAGTGGCCCGCAACGCACCGTCTCAAATCGGGTTCAACACCCTTCGGACATGGCCCGGCGGCACCCTGCTCTGCGCCCCGCCGGGCCAGATCGGTAGACTCGACTCGACCCGGTCCGAACACTTAGGATCCTCGCATGGCCTTCGAACCGATCCGCGAGCTCCGAGAGCTCCTCTCCCGCGAGCGGATGCTTGCCTTCTGCGACATCACGTTGCCGCTGCCAGGCTCGCCGACCGGTATCGCGCGCATCAACCGCCCGGGCGACTCGAACCGATCCGGTCACTATCTCGCGCTGCTGTTCCTGATCGATGCGGAACCCGACGAGCGTCGACTCGAGATCGAGCGCTGGATCGGGTCCATCCCGTGGGCCGACTGGCCGACACGACTGCACTCGATCGACATGGTCATCGACAT
>JBJSXO010000339.1:0-2343 GCA_046086425.1 Actinomycetota bacterium
GCGCGGGGCAGCAGCGCCGTGAGGCCCCAGCCGGGAACGACGTTCAGCCGAGCGTGGGTGTCGGCGAAGCGCGCCCGCTCGGACGCGACCACGAACGAGCAACTGAGTGCGATCTCGAGCCCCCCGGATACGCAGGCCCCGTTCACGGCGCAGATCGACGGGGTGACGGCGGCCCGCAGCGCCGCAGCAGGATCCGGCCGCATCGCCCAGTCCACGGGACGGCGCGTCCCGGCCCGGGGCTCGGTGAAGTCGACCCCGGCCGTGAAGACCGGGTCCGTTGCGGTGATCACGAGGGCCCGCACCTCGGGGGCGGCATCGGCCTCGGCGACCACGTCGATCAGTGCCGTGCGCATGGCCAGCGTCAAGGCGTTCTTGACCTCGGGACGGTCGATGGTGACGATGCGCACGCCGTCGTCGTCCTCGACGAGGAGGCGCGTTCCGTCTGCTCCCGGGCTCACGAGAGCCCCAGCTTCCGGTTGTCCCAGGAGACGATCCGGGCCTCGGCGTCGATGCGCACGACGACGAACGGTCGCTCGTAGTGGGTGCGCGTGTCGTCGGCCATCGCGGCACGGGGCGTCTTGTACGCGGCGTACTTCTCCTGGAGCGCGGCGTCGACGCGGGCGATGACGGACTCGTCGTCGACCAGGACGGCTCGTCCCGCGAGATGGACGGCCCACAGCTCGGCCCAGCGCTCGCCTCCCTCGACGAGGAACGAGACGCGGGGGTCGTTACGCAGGCGTGCCGTCTTCTTCGCCGCGGCCGGGGTGCGGAAGTACACGGCCCCGTCCACCACGCAGAACCACATCGGCGTCGCCATCGGAGTCCCGTCGCGTCGCAACGTGGTCACGATGCCGGTGTGGGCTTCGGCGATCCGCGCCCAGGCCTCGTTCGGATCCATGCGCACGCTCACGCCCGTCAGCATGGACCCGCGACGCAGGGGCGCGCCAGCGGTCCCGGGCCCCGGGCTCGCCGGCGGCTGCAGTCAGCCGACGTCCGCTCGCAGCAGCCGGCGGCAGCCGACGATCGCGAGCACGGCGCCGACGATCAGGAGCTTGGCCGCGACGATCCAGAGGGTGATGTCGCGACCCACGGCGTGACGCGCGGCCACGACGCGTCGCGGGTCCGACCGGTCGTAGCGGATCTCCACCGCGTCACCGGCCGAGCGACCGCCGGACTTCGCGTCCGGGAGATCGGTCCGCACGCGTGCACCCGACGCAGTGGTGAACTCCAGTCGGGGCACCCCGGCCTCGCGCACCACGACTGCAGTGGCGGCGACCCCTTCGGCGCGCAGCCGAGCGTCACGCACCTGGAGCGTCACCACCAAGGCGCCCGCCGCAAGACCGGCGAGGATCAGGGCGACGCCGCACCCCAGGGCGGTCCGCCCACCTCGGCGGGTCAGGGGCCAGACCCGGCCGACGCTCCCCACGGACGACGGCACCGGCGCCGAGTCGGGGCGCGCGGCCTGCGGTGGACCACCGGCGGGCCCGATGCCCCGCACCTGGCCCCGTCGGCGGGCCCGGTCGTACTCCTCGCGCAAGGGGCCGGTGAGGACCTGGTACGCAGTCGCAGCCCGGACGAACGCAGCGTCGGCCGCCGGATCGACCGGGGCGGTGTCGGGATGTAGCACTCGGGCCCGGGCGCGGAAGGCCGCGGTGATCTCCTCGCGCGTCGCCGTCGGCGCCACGCCTAGCTCGCGATAGTGATCGGCACCGGCCCAGTCCCGGACTCGCACGCCACCAGTCTGGCCGGGCCGGCGGCCGGATCAGGCCGGCGGACCCTCGCCGAGCTTCACGGTGGCCCGGCGCGTCTCCCCCGACGGTTCCCGCCAGACCAGTTCGACGACCTCACCGGGCCCGTACGGCACGAGGGTCGCGGTCAGGTCGTTGGTGGTGGCGACGGTCTTGCCCTCGATGCCGATGATGACCGACCCCTCCACGAGACCGGCCTTGTCGGCGCCGGACCCGGGCTCCACACCCAGCACCCGGGCACCGCTGCCCCCGGTGGACCCCGAGCCGCCGGGGCTGCGCCGGTTCGTGAGCTGGGGCTGGATCTGCACGCCGAGAACCCCGCGTGTGGCGCCCACCCGGATGTCGGGACCGCCCTCCTTGGAGATGATCTTCCTGGCGATCGCCATCGCGTCCTCGATGGCGATGGCGTACCCCTCGCCACCGGTGTCTCCGAGGAAGCCGAAGCTGTTGCTGGCCGACGCGGCGACGGTCATCCCGACGACGGTTCCGTCCGTGCGCACCACCGGGCCACCCGAGTCACCGGGCTGGATGTTCGCCGCGAGCTGGATGAGCCCGTCGATCGTCTGGGCGTTGGTGCCGTCACTGTCGGACGCGG
>JBJSXO010000340.1:0-4912 GCA_046086425.1 Actinomycetota bacterium
GCCTGGTCGACGGCGTTGCGGACTTCCTGCTGGTCGATCTCGGACACGACGTCGAAGGTCGGCATGGCGTGCACTCCCATGAGGATCGGGAAACCGGGCTGCTATCCTACGGCGCCCCCAGGGTCGGTACCCGAGTGGCCAAAGGGAGCAGACTGTAACTCTGCTGCGCAAGCTACGTTGGTTCGAATCCAACCCGGCCCACTCACGAAGCAGCGCACACTCCCGCATCCGCGTGCCGGACGCGTGTGAGCCGCGAGCGATCTGCGTACGAGCACCGTCGAACCGACCAACGTCGAGCAGATCGAGTACCGGAACCGTTCCGAGGGGCGGCGGGGTGCCGAGCCGGGCGGCGGCGCTGCGGGGGCGGCGGTCCGGATGGTCCGCGCCCACACCTGATCCCGAGCCCCGCCCGACGGCGCCGGTACCGGCCCGGCAGCGGATCGGGGATACTGGTGTCCCTGGGGAGGCGGCGATGCTGCGTCGGATCACGTGCATCACGGCAGTGCTGGCGGCTGCGGTGCTCGTCGCGGGGTGCGCCGAGAGCGGCTTCAACTACGTGAAGTCCTCCGAGGACAAGACCTACTTCAAGGTCCCGAAGCGCTGGACCCTCTTCGACGAGCGGGCCGTCATGGACGGGATCGGCTCGGGCCTCACGCGATCCGAGCGTCAGACCGAGCTGGACCAGACCTGGCGGATTGCGTTCGACGCAGCCCCGAAGCCTTCGCTGGGGCACCTCGGCTCGGCGGGCGCGGGGCATCCGTCGGGCCTCGCCGTGGTCCGGAACCTCACCTTCGACGCCTCGGACTCCCTGTCGAACAACGTCCTGCGGAACTACTTCTTCGACATCGACGCCGCGCTCGAGGACGGTACCGGGGAGCTCGTCTCGTACGAGGAGCTCCAACTCGACGGGGGGTTCCGCGGTCTGCGGCTGGTGGCGAACCTCGACGTAGACGGGAAGCGGATGACGCTCGACCAGACTGCGCTGGTCGACCAGGCGACGTCCAAGATCTACGCCCTGCTGGTGTCTTGCTCACGGGCCTGCTTCGACGAGAACCGAGGACAGATCACCAAGGTGGTCGACTCGTGGACGGTGAGGGACAAGTGAACGAGCCGACGGGGAGCCCGACGCCATGACGATCACCACGCGTGAGTTCACGAGCCGACCCCGCGAGAGCGAACGGGTCACGCGCCGGCCCCTCTCGTGGTGGGACCGGGTCAAGTTCCTCCTGCTGCTCGCAGCCCTGTTCGGCTTCTTCGTCGCGGCGGAGATGTCGGACAACCCGCTCCTGCCGTGGCGCGAGGCGTTCGACATGACGTTGCGCACCAAGTGGTGGATCGTCGCCCTGTTCGGGCTCGAGGTGGTGCGCCAGATCCACTTCTCGGGCTGTGAGCGCAGCGTGCGCTACTACGGGTTCTGGCGCGACTCGGTCTTCGGGACCTGGAACCGCAAAGTCGGCCACATCGGCGCGTACACGCGGTTTCGCATCGCCCGGGCGCTCAAGGTCCTGCTCGTCGTCGCGGTGGTGCTGCTGGTCCTGGCTCGGATCTTCGACACCACGGTCTTCCGGGCCCCCTTCGACTTCCTGTCCTGGGTCATCGACCAGACACCCGCCTTCGTGCAGGTGGTGCTCTTCCTCACCTTCTGGATCGGTTTCCAGTTCGGCCTGATGATCTGGTTCGCGACCCGGGGTGGCGTCGAGACCTTCTTCCCCGACGACATCGAGACACGGTTCGACGACGTGTGGGGCCAGGACCAGGTCCTGGCCAAGATCAAGCAGAACCTGCTGCTGCTCGAGGACCCACAGGTGATCGAGCAGCACGGTGGCTACGTGCCCGCCGGGCTGCTGCTCTGGGGACCGCCCGGCACCGGCAAGACGCTCATGGCCGAGGCCATGGCCGGTGAGACCGGCAAGCCGTTCGTCAACGTGGACGCCTCGATGCTCAACACGATGGGCATGGGCGTGCTCAAGGTGAAGATGATCTTCCGCAAGCTGCGGAAGTACGCCCTGAAGTACGACGGTGTGGTGGCGTTCTTCGACGAGGCCGACGCCATCGGGAGCCGGGGTCAGATCGCCGGCTCTCCCCAGCCCGGCCTGGCTGCGACGGGGTCGTGGTTCCACCACGCGCAGGCCTGCGGTGGGCTCGGATACCTGTCCGAGGCCGCCCGCAGCTCCCTGCTCTCGGTCTCCTCGGCATCCGAGGCGGGGGTCGACGACCGCACCCGGCGCAACCGGTTCTTCATGGGCATGGGGGGCATGGGTGGAGGTGGCGGCGGCGTGCTCCAGGTGCTGCTCACCGAGATGTCGGGCCTGAAGAAGCCGCGGGGGCTCGTCAACCGGCAGGTCCGCCGGCTGCTCGGCATGAAGCCGAAGCCGCCGCCCAAGTACCGGATCGTCCTCGTGATGGCGACGAACCTCCCCGAGGCGCTCGACCCCGCCATGCTGCGCCCCGGCCGCATGGGCGACCGGATCTACAAGGTGGGGTACCCGTCGAAGGCGGGTCGCATCCGCACGTACCGGGGCTATCTCGACAAGGTCCCCAACCAGCTCACCGACGACGAGGTGGACCGCCTCGCGACCATCACCCCGTACGCAACCGGCGCGTCGATCAAGGGCCTGGTCAACGAGGCGCTCATCAACGCCATCCAGGACTCACGCGAGGTGGTCACCTGGGGCGACATCGTCAAGGCGAAGCAGCTCAAGGACCTCGGCCCACCCGAGGACGTCGAGTACATCGAGCGGGAGCGCCACGCCACCGCGCTCCACGAGGCGTGCCATGCGCTGGTCGCCTACCGGGTCCGTCACCACCTGGTGATCGACATCGCGACCATCGAGAAGGGCGCGAACTACCTCGGCATGGTCAGCTCGATCCCGCCCGAGGACCTGTTCACCCGCTGGCGGTCCGACTACGAGGCCGACGTCATGGTGAGCCTTGCGTCGCTGGTGGGGGAGCGGATGTTCTTCGAGGGCGACAGCTCGTCGGGGGTGTCGGGCGACCTCGAGAGCGCCACCCAGCTGGCCATCCTCATGGAGGGCTACTGGGGAATGGGCTCGACGATCGCGTCCCACGGCGTCACCCACCAGGTCGGGGTGGCCGGAGGTGGGCGCCCGGGGGCGGGCGGGGGACCCAACGACGAGGGCAAGGAGCGGGAGCTCCTCAAGGGCTCGCTCGCCCAGCGCATCGAGGACAAGCTGGCCGACATCTACGCCCGCACCGAGGCGCTCCTCCGGGAGAACCGGGTCCAGGTGCTCGCCGTGGCCCACGCGCTCGAGGCCAACAAGACGTTGACCGGCGAGGACATCGAGGCGGTGATCGAGGGCCGGCCGGGCCCGCTCGTCGACGGGCGCCCGTACGCGACCCCGGAGTTTGCCCGAATCGCCGAGGAGTACCACCGCCTGGCGCTCCGGGCGCACGCCGAGCACGGCGCCGTCCTCGTCCCGCTCCCGGTGCTGCCGGTCGCGGTCGGCGACGAGGACCTTGCCGCGCTGCCACTGGTCACCGGAGCGGCCCAGGGCAACGGGGAGCACCCCGACGACGACGAGGCGGTCCGCTAGAGCATCCGCTGCATCAGCACGACGTCGAGCCACCTGCCGAACTTGCGCCCGACCTCCCGCTCGATGCCGGCGGGCTCGAACCCGCACCGGGCGTGGAGGGCGATCGAGGCCTCGTGCCCGCCGACGATGCGGGCGAGCATCGAGTGGAACCCGTGGGCTTGGCCGATGCGGACCAGCTCTTCGAGGAGGAGCCGCCCGACGCCCTGGCCCCGGCAGTCGGCCCGCACGTACACCGAGTCCTCCACCGAGGGGGAGTAGGCGGGACGGGGTCGCCACGGGGAGATCGCCCCGAACCCGACCACGGCGTCGCCGTCCACGGCCACGATGGCCGGGTGACCGCCCGAGTGCTCGTCGAGCCAGGTGATCTGCTCCTCGAGGGTCCGGGCCACGAGGTCGAAGGTCACGGTCGAGCCGAGAACCTCCTGGTTGTAGATGTCCCGGATGGCCTCGGCGTCGCGGCGCTCGGCGAGACGCGTGGTCGGCGGCACGGACCGGAGCGTAGCGAGCGCAGCGAGCGCAGCGAGCCGGGAAGCCGGAGCGGATCGGGGCGTGCGGTGGACCCCGGCTATCCTGTTGCGCCTTGCCCTTGTAGCTCAGTGGCAGAGCACTTCCATGGTAAGGAAGGGGTCGTGGGTTCAATCCCCACCGAGGGCTCGCCCCGGTCGCGGCACGCCGCGTCCGGTCGCTCGGCGGTGTAGCTCAGTTGGTCAGAGCACGCGGCTCATAATCGCGGCGTCGCGGGTTCGAGTCCCGCCACCGCTACTCACCGAACGGCACCAGCAGCGACACCCACGTCCCATCCCGCACCTCTGATCGTCACGAGGAGAACCGGTTCCCATGGCCAAGGCGAAGTTCGAGCGTACGAAGCCGCATTTGAATATCGGGACGATTGGTCATATCGATCATGGGAAGACGACGTTGACGGCGGCGATCACGCGGGTGTTGTCGGAGCAGAACGATGGGACGGCGTTCACGGCGTTTGACATGATCGACAAGGCGCCGGAGGAGCGTCAGCGGGGGATCACGATTTCGATTGCGCATGTGGAGTACGAGACGGAGAACCGTCATTACGCGCATGTGGATTGTCCGGGTCATGCGGATTACATCAAGAACATGATCACGGGTGCGGCGCAGATGGATGGTGCGATCTTGGTGGTGGCGGCGACGGATGGGCCGATGCCGCAGACGCGTGAGCATGTGTTGTTGGCGCGTCAGGTGGGTGTGCCGAATTTGGTGGTGGCGTTGAACAAGGCGGACATGGTCGACGACGAGGAGATCCTGGAGCTGGTGGAGCTCGAGGTTCGGGAGTTGTTGAACGAGTACGAGTTCGCGGGTGATGACATTCCGGTGGTTCGGGT
>JBJSXO010000341.1:0-7912 GCA_046086425.1 Actinomycetota bacterium
CCCCTCCGCGTCGATCACGACCCAGCGGACTGGCAGTGGAGCGGCACCTTCGGCCACGGCAGCGAGCACGTCGTCGGCCAGCAGCTGGGCATTGGCGAAGAACAACGGCGCGTCGAAGCGAAAGATCACCAGTCCGGGCACCTGGCGGGCTTCGGGGTGGCGGGCGATGTCGTGGTAGCCCTTGCGCCCGTCGATCCGGCCGAGCGCGACGTTGTACGGACGCCAGGCCCGGCGGACGAAGTCGGCCAGCGACAGTGCGGCGGCGATCGCGATCCCCTGGAGGACGCCCACGAAGATCACGCCGGCGGCGGCCACCACGGCAAGCGCGAACTCGGAGCGGCGTACCCGGAGCAGGCGGGTGAGCGCAGGGATGTCGAAGAGCACGAAGCTCGCGGCGATGACGATCGCGGCCAGGGAGGCCGTGGGGAGGAACTCGGTGAGGTCGCCGAACCACACGAGCATGGCGGCGATGCCGAGGGCACCGACGACCCCGGTGAGCTGGCTCCGGGCGCCGTTCGCCGCGGCGACTGCGGTACGGGAGGCGCTGGCACTCACCGGCATGCCCTGGAACAGGCCGGTCGCGACGTTGGCCACGCCGAGTGCGGCGATCTCGTGGTTGGCGTCGATGTGCTCCCCGCGTTCGGCGAAGACGCGCGAGTGGGCGACGGTGTCGGCGATGGTGATGAACGCCGCGCCCACCGCGGCGAGGAGGAGCGGCCCGGTGTCGGACCACGACACGCCGGGCCAGGCCGCCCGGGGCAGGCCCTGGGGGATGGCTCCGACCACGGCCACGCCGCGGGCGGTGAGATCGAGCAGGGCCACGGCCACCGTGGCGCCGACCACGGCCACGAGCACCCCGGGGACGCGGGGACGCACCACCCGGAACCCGACGACCACGACCAGGCAGGCCACGCCGATCGCCAGCGCCGTGGCGTTGGTCTTCCCGTCGGCCACTCCCGTCACGAACGCCCGCAGCTCGGCGACGACGCCGTCGGCGTCCGTGGAGAAGCCGAACAGCTTCGGGAGCTGGCTCACGAGGATGGCGACGGCGAGCCCGTTGAGGTAGCCGATCCGGGTGGGGGCCGACAGCAGGTCGGCGAGCACGCCGAACCGGAACGCGCCGGCGGCGAGGCAGATCACGCCCATGAGGATCGCGAGCATCGCTGCGAGCGCGACGCGCTCGGCGGGGGTGGCGTCGCGCGCGAGCAGGGGCACGATCGCAGCGAAGACGATGGGCGAGAGGGCGGAGTCGGGGCCGATGACGAGGATGCGGGAGGGCCCGAACAGGGCATAGGCCACCAGCGCGAGCACCGTGGCGTACAGGCCGGTGACGGGCGGGAGCCCGGCGAGCTCGGCGTAGGCCATTCCCTGCGGGACCAGGAGGGCGACCAGGGCGACCCCGGCCACCAGATCCGGGCGTACCCAGGCGCGCCGGTACTCACGCGCGACGCGCGCGCCGGGGAGGAGGAGCGCGATCCGGCGGCGCACCGCTCAGTCCGGGCGGGCGCGGGCGCGACGAGCGGCCGCGGAGTAGATCCCCTTGCCCATGAGCGACGTCTCGGACGCGCTGCGGGCGTCGAACATGTCAGCGGCGCATGCACGCGCGTCGGCGTCGGTCGGGGCTGCGGCCAGTGCCCACTCGGCGAGGTGGCAGGCGAGGCGGAGGTCGTGGTCGGGGGCGGTGGGATCGGCCAGGGCGCGAGCGCGCGCGACGAGCACGGCGACGCCGCCGACCAGGGCCGCGACCTCGCGGGCACGCGCGTCGGCCGGAGCCGGCAGCAGGTCGGCCGCCCGCCCGTTCCACCAACCCCCGTACTGGCGGATGACGTTGCGGGCGATGAACTCCGGTCGGTCGTACAGGGGCTGCAGGGAGGGCTCGGCCGCGAGGTGCTCGGGGATCGTCACCTGCTCGACAATCTCGTCGTGGGTGAGCCCCGCATTGAGACCGGCGACCGTCTGCGCGACGACGGACCGGAGGAACTCCGCCTGCACCGTGAAGAGATGACGGATGTGCGCCGCGCCGACCTGGAACCGATCGTGGCCCGGGAGGAGGACCTCGGCGCCGAGGCCGGCCATCGCCTCGGCGGCATCGGCCCAGTCCTCCGGGTACCGCTGCACCTTCTGGGGGTTGCCGCAATTGGGTGCGACGTTGAGCCAGAAGTCGCCGCAGGCGAGGACCGTGCGCCCGGGCACCCACACCCAGGTCGCGTCGTCGGTCTCGCCGCGCGCGTGGTGGAGATGGAACGCTTCGCCGCCGATGTCGAGCACCAGCGTGTCGCGGTAGGTGAGGTCGGGCCAGGGGAAGTGGGTGTCGTCGCGTGGCCAGTGCACGTCGGCCGGGTCGAGGCTGAACTGGGTGGCGTTGACGCGAGTGTTGTAGTCGGCGGTGCGGGCGTAGCGGCGGAAGCGGGTCGCAACGTTCTCGTGGGCGACGATCCGGGGCCGCTCGCCGGCGTCGAGGAACGCGCGGAGCCCGAAGGCGTGGTCGACGTGGCCGTGGGTGAAGATGACGGTGTGGAGGGGGGCGTCGCTCACCGACCGCACGGCGGCGTGGATCGTGGCCGCGTCGGCCGCGAAGCCGGCGTCCACCAGCACCAGGCCGGCGTCGGTCTCGAACAGGGCCACGTTGACCCAGGAGGGTGTGACGAACCAGGTCCGGGGCGCAACCAGGGTGACGGGGTCTCGGGTAGGCACGATCCGGCACGCTACGCGAGACTGCCCGGGTCACGTTCGCGAGGTCGCCGAAGAGGAGTGTCCGATGCCGCTGAGCCCCGATGCCGTGGGGACCGTGTCCGAGCCGTCCGAGACCAGTTGGACGTCCAAGGACTCTCTGCTCTACGCCCTCGGTGTGGGCGCCGGCGCGTCCGACCCGACCGGCTTCGAGCTCGAGTTCACCACCGAGAACTCCGACGGCATCGAGCAGAAGGCCCTGCCGACGATGCCGGTGGTCCTCGGTGGCACCGGTGGGGCCGGCCCGATGGGGGCCATCGGCACCTTCAACTGGGCGATGCTGGTCCACGGGGAGCAGGGCATCACCCTGCACAAGCCGGTGCCCGTCGCCGGCACCGCGCTCGTGTCGGGCAAGGTCGCGGCGATGTACGACAAGGGGAAGGCCGCAGTGGTCGTGCTCGAGAGCGAGGCCCGCGAGCCCGGCGGTGACCTCCTGTGGACCACGACGATGTCGGCGTTCATCCGGGGCGAAGGCGGGTGGGGTGGTGACCGGGGTCCGAGCGGGCCCCGCAACGTGCCCCCGGACCGGGCGCCCGACAAGGTGGTCTCGTACACCACCCGGACCGACCAGGCGCTTCTCTACCGGCTCAACGGCGATCGCAACCCGCTGCACTCCGACCCGAGCTTCGCGGCCCGGGCCGGGTTCCCGAAGCCGATCCTCCACGGTCTCTGCTCCTACGGGTTCACCGGCCGCGCGCTGCTGCACGCGGTGTGCGACAGCGACCCGGCGAGGTTCAAGGCGATCGAGGGACGGTTCTCGAGCCCCGTGATGCCCGGTGACACGCTGGACGTGAAGATCTGGGTCGAGGGCAACGAGGCCTTCTTCCAGACCTGGGTCGGCGACGGCATGGTGATCGACTCGGGCAAGCTCGTCTTCGGGTGAGCGCCGCGCGGGTCTGCACTGCGGCGGAGGCCGCAGCGTTGGTCCGCAGCCGGGACTCCCTCGGGATCCCGCTAGGACCCGGGCAGCCCGCCGCGTTCCTCCACGCGCTGGGTGAGCGCGACGACTGGGACGACCTCGTCGTGCACGGGGCCCTCCTCGTCGACCTGTACGCGCTGTTCACCCGGGCCGGGGTGCGGATGCGCAGCGGGTTCATGGGCCCGGCCGAGCGGTTCTTGCTCGCGTCGGGCGCGGACATCGAGTTCGTGCCGGCCGACTTCCGCCGGTTCTCGCTGGTTGCCGAACGCGTCGCGCCGCGGGTCGTGGCGACGGCGGCCGCCGCGGTCGACGCCGAGGGGTACTGCAGCCTCTCGCTCCACGCAGGGGCGACGGTCGACGAGATCCGCCGTGCCGGCGCGCGGCCCGACCGGCTGCTCGTCGTCGAGGCCAACGCACGGCTCCCGCGCACCGTCGGCGTGGCGCCGGAGTACACGCACCGGATCCACGTGGACGACATCGACGTGCTCGTCGAGAGCGACGTGACCCCCTTCGTGCTCGCCGATGCGCCGGTGACCGACACCGACGCGGCGATCGCCCGCCACGCGAGCCGCTTCATCCACGACGGGTGCACGCTCCAGACCGGAATCGGCGGCGTGCCGAGCATGATCGCCACGCTGCTGGCCGAGGGCCCGGGAGGCGACTACGGCGTGCACTCGGAGATGTTCACGACCGGGCTGATGCGGCTGCACCAGGCCGGCAAGGTCACCAATCGCCGCAAGCTGATCCACGAGGGCTACTCCGTCGCGACGTTCGCCGCGGGCACCCTCGAGCTCTACGACTGGCTCGACGGCAACGAGGACGTGCGTTTCCTCCCGGTGGACCAGGTGAACGATCCCGCGATCGTGGCGGCCAACAAGGACATGGTCACGATCAACGGCGCGCTGCTCGTCGACCTGAACGCTCAGGTGGCGGCCGACACCATCGGCCCCACCCAGTACTCGGGGATCGGCGGCCACGAGGACTTCGTGGCGATGTCGGGGTTCCAGCTCGAGGACCGCGCCCTGGTCTGCCTCCCGTCGGCGTCGGAGGTGGGGGGCGTGCTCACGCCGCGGATCGTGGCCACGCTGCCGCCCGGGACCTGCGTCACCACGCCCCGCCACCACGTGGACGTGGTGGTCACCGAGTGGGGGGCGGCCAAGCTGGCCGGCCTCAGCGTGCGCGAGCGGGCCCGGGCCCTCGTGGAGATCGCGCACCCCGACTTCCGCGACGCCCTGCGCGCCGCCACCCCCTGACCCACGTGCGTATCTGACCGTCGTCTTCAGCCGGCGGTCACGGTGGCGCACTCCCGACCCGACGCGGCCCATGCGCCGATGCCGCCGAGCAGGTCGGAGACGTCGGCGAAGCCGTGCGCGCGCAGCGTGCTCGCTGCGATCGACGAGCGGTAGCCCCCGGCGCACAGCACCACGGTCGGTGCCGCGGGGTCGAGTTCGTGCATCCGCGCGAGCAACTGGGGCAACGCGATATGGACGGCATCCGGGATCGTGCCGGTCTCGGTCACCTCGCCCACGTTGCGCACGTCCACGACCTGGAGATCCGGGAGGCTGGACCGGCGCTCGGCGAGCTCGTCGGCGGTGAGTCGCGACGCGCGGGTCACGACCTCGGGGTGGTCCATGAACGCCGCGACGTAGTCGTCGAGCGCGCCGATCACGTTGTCGAAGCCGATGCGGGCCAGACGGGTCCGGGCCTCCGCCTCGGTGTTGGGCTCGCCTACGAGGACGATGGGCGCGTCGGGCGCGAGCACGTCGCCCGTGTACTCCGCGAACCGGCCCTCGAGCCCGACGTCGATCGAGCCGCGCAGGTGCCCCGACGCGAACATCACCTGGTCGCGGGTGTCGACGACGACGGCGCCGTCACGTTGGGCCGCAAGCACCTCGTCGAGGGTCATCGGGGTGATGCCCTGCTCCTGGAGCAGGGCACGCTGCTGGCGGTTCCGGGTAGCGGCGAAGAGGAAGTACGGGGGCGCGGCGGGCTGACCGTCGGTGACTGCCGCCACGAACTCGGCCTCGGTCGTGAAGGCGAGCGCATAGTTGCCGGCGCGCTCCGCGCCGATGGTCGACTCGGTGTCGGTCGACAGGTTCTTCCCACACGCCGAGCCGGCACCATGGGCCGGGAACACGCGCGTGGCGTCGGGGAGCGTGAGCAGCTGCTCGTGGAGCGATCGGTACAGCATGTGGCCGAGCTCGTCGGCGGTGTGACCGACCGAGACGAGCAGGTCGGGGCGCCCGACGTCGCCGATGAAGAGGGTGTCGCCGGTGAGGACCCCGTAGGGCGTGGCGTCGCCCGGGCGCTCCCACACCACGATCGAGATGGACTCGGGGGTGTGCCCGGGCGTGGCCCGGACCTCGAGCTCGACCTCGCCGAGGGAGAGCCGCTGGCCGTGGCGCAGGGTCTCGATCGCGAACTCGGCCCGGCCGGCGGCCGCCTCCCCGTAGGAGATGACCGCGCCGGTGGCCTCGGCGAGCTCGAGGTGCCCGGACAGGAAGTCGGCGTGGAAATGGGTCTCGATCACCCGCTCGATCCGCAGCCCGCCGGCCTCGGCGTCCCGCAGGTACTGGTCGACGTCGCGCTGGGGGTCGACGACCACGGCCCGACCGGTGGAGGTGTCGCCGACGAGGTAGGACGCGTGCGACAGGCATCCGAGGTAGTACTGGCGGAACCACAGCATCGTGGGGCCCTTTCGTGGGGGTGCACGCCCATCATGCCCGCTGGGTTCGGAGGGCGGCCGCCGGCGCTCCGGGTCAGACGTGACGGAAGCAGGGGAGCGCGTGCCCCCCGGCGACAGGGTGGAACTCCACGGCAACCCGACGGCCGACCGCGAGGTCGCCGACACGGCAGCCCACGATGCTCGCAAGCATCTGGTAGCCCTCGTCCAGGGTGATGATCGCCGGCGCGTAGGGCACCACGAAGGCCGGTTGCGGGGGCCGCCACACCACCGTCCAGCTGTACACGGAGCCGAGGCCGGCGCTTTGCTCCCAGGTGAGGTCGGACGCGCCGCAGCGGCGGCACACGATCGCCGGGTCGAACACCGCACTGCCGCACACCCCGCAGCGCTGGAACCACAGCTCATGGCGGCGCGCGCCGTCCCAGTACGGCGCCGACTCGGCGCTCGGGTACGGGCCTGGGATCGTGTCGGGCTGCGGCACCAGGAACGCGTCGGCGTCGCTCGCGTTCGTCACGGTCGTGCTCCGCCGAGGATCATCACGTCGGTGAACAGCGCACCGGCCCCGCCATTGGTGCACATCGACACCGACGCCCCGTCGACCTGCATCGTGGGACAGGTGCCGCGTAACTGCTGCACGCTGCGGATCACCCGCTGCAGGAGCTGCACGGTCGCGCCGCCGTGGCCGAAGGCCATGGTGCCGCCGTCGGTGGTGATCGGGAAGCGGCCTCCGGGGCCGATGGTCCCGTCCATGACGAAGTCACCACCCTCGCCCTCGGCGCAGAAGCCGAACGCCTCGAACTGTCGGATGATCTCGAACGAGAACGGGTCGTAGAACTCGCAGGTGTCGACGTCGGTGGGGCCGAGCCCGGCGGTGGCGAACGCCCGTCGCGCGGCGCGCCGTCCGACGTAGCCGTTGGGGATCCCGTCGGGATCGCGGCCGGCGAGGTCCCATACCGGGGCGTGCCGGTACGACGGGCCGAGGCGGTCGCTCGAGCCCCCGAGAATGAAGACGGGCCGGTGGGGCAGGTCGGGGACACGATCGGCGCGTGTGAGCACGATCGCCGCACCGCCCTCGGCCGTCATCGCGCAGTCGAGCAGACGGAACGGGTCGGCGACCATGCGCGAGTCGAGGACGTCCCGGGCCGTGAACGGGCCCCGACCGAAGTAGACCGCCTCGGGGTTCACGTGGCCGTTGTTGCGGATCGTGGCCGCGACGGTGGCCATCTGCTCGGGGGTGGTTCCGTGGAGGTGCATGTGGCGGCGGGCGATGAGCGCGAATTCGGTTGCGGTGAACATCCCGTAGGGCGCCACGAACTCGTGGTCGGGCCGGGTCCACGGTGCCGTGCTCGCGCGATCGGTGTACACGCCGGCCGACCCGGTGGCGATGAGCACGACGTCCGACAGGCCGGTCGCGATCTGCGCGGCCGCTTCCATCACCGCAGGGATCCCGAGTTGGGACGCCGACTGCCACACCGGCCCGAGGCCGAGCTCGTAGGCGATGTCGCTCGAGCGTGCGCCGACAACACCGTTGACGTCACCCGCGGTGAGCCCGGCGTCGGCGAGCGCGCCGAGCGCCGCGC